>NZ_JBGBPT010000001.1:0-277289 GCF_041106355.1 Streptomyces sp. BF23-19
CAGGACCGCCTGGCCGTTCTCGGCCGGCTGGAGGAGGCCCGGGTGTTCGCGGTCCGCCGCGCCGCTCCCGTCGTCGCTGGCGCCCTGCGGGTGTCCCGTTCCACCGTCTACGGCCTGCTCGCCGAGCTCAGATCACCGAACACGAAGGACTGACCATGACAAGGCTGCCCGACTTCCGGCTGGAAACGTACTTCACCCGCTGGGAGTTCACCGCCCGCCACCACATGACCGCCTCCGACGTCCGGACCATGACGCTGGGCGAGCTCCTCTCACTGGCCGACGACAAGGACCGTGAGGCCTTCGAGAACCTGCCCCTGGGATACACCGAGACGTTCGGCGACCCGGCCCTGCGCGAGGTGATCGCGCAGACGTACGAGAACGCCGGCGCGGACGACGTGATCTGCTTCGCGGGAGCCGAGGAGGCCCTCTACCTGGCGATGAACGTCCTGCTCGACGCCGGGGACCACGCCGTGGTGGTGACCCCGAACTACCAGGCCGCCGAGACCGTGCCTTTGGCGCTGTGCGAGGTCACCGGCGTGGCCCTCGACCCCGATCGGGACTGGGCCCTGGACCTCGACGCAGTGGCGGCGGCGCTGCGGCCGAACACCCGCGTCCTTTCGGTGAACTTCCCCAACAACCCCACCGGCAAGGTCATCGACGCCGACGATTTCACCGCGCTGGCCCGCTTGTGCGACGAGCGCGGCATCCACCTGTTCAGCGACGAGGTCTACCGCGGCCTGGAGCGCGACCCGGCCCGCATCCTGCCGCAGGCCGCAGACCTCTCCGAGCGCGCGTTGTCATTGAACGTGACCTCGAAGTCCCTGGGACTGCCCGGGCTGCGCATCGGCTGGATCACCTGCCGCGACCGTGAACTGCTCTCGCGCCTGGTGCGCGCCAAGCACTACACCACCATCTGCAACTCCGCGCCCAGCGAGGTCCTGGCCCGCATCGCGCTCAAGGCCCGCGAGCCGATCCTGCGCCGTAACCGTGCGCTCATCGCGGCCAACCTGCCGGCGTTCGAGTCGTTCTTCTCCGAGTTCGCGGACGACTTCGACTGGCAGGCCCCGGACGGTGGGTGTGTCGCCTACCCCCGCTACCTCGGCCCCGACGGGGTGGAGGAATTCTGCACCCGCCTGGTGGAGGAAGCCGGCGTCCTGCTGCTGCCGGCCAGCATCTACCGCTCCGAACTCACCTCCACCCCGCCCGACCGGTTCCGCATCGGCATCGGCCGGCACCACTGCGAAGAAGGCCTGGCAGCCTTCGCACAGTGGATGCGGACACGCCGATGACGACGACCCTGCCCGTCTTCGACACAGGCGCCATCGAGACCGCCGCCACCTCCCGGATGGTTCTGGACACCGTCCGTGACGCTCTCATCGCCCACGCCGAAGGCCGCACCAGCGTCCCTCCGCCCCTGCACATGGACTTCCCCCAGGCCAACGGGGACTGCCACGTGAAAGCCGGCTGGATCACCGACACCGCCGACTTCACCGTCAAGATAGCGACCGGCTTCTACGGCCGCCCCGGCTCCGGCATGCCGTCCCACCATCACGGCCTGGTCTGCGTCATCAGCGCCGACACCGGGCAGATACGGGCCGTCCTCAACGACCGCGGCCTGCTCACCGCCTGGCGCACCGCCGCCGCGGGCGCACTGGTCACCCATGCCATGGCCCGGCCCACCGCCCTCACCCTGGGCCTCTTCGGCACCGGCGAACAGGCCCTCCTCCAGGCCGTCTGGCTGGCCGAACTCCGCCCCATCAGCCAGATCCTCGTCCACGGCCGCAACCCGCACAACGCCGCAGCCCTGTGCGAGGAACTCCACAAGAACGGCCTGCCGGCCCGGCCCGCGTCCGCACGACAGGCCGCCGGCTCCGACATGATCATCACCACCACACCGGCGACAGCACCCGTCCTCGACGCCGCCGACGTCCGCGAGGGCACCCACGTGACCGGCATCGGCACGGACATGCCCCACAAGAACGAACTGCCGCCGGAGCTCTTCCACCGCGCCCAGCTCATCGCGACCGACGACCACACCCAGTGCCTCCACCACGGCGACTTCGGCCACGCCGTCCGCGCCGGCGCCACCGCGCAGGACAGCGACATCGCGGCCGGCCTCCTCCTCAAAACACCCCCCGACCGACCGGATACCGCGATCACCGTCGCCGACCTCACCGGCGTCGGAGCACTCGACGCAGCACTCGCCTCAGCCGTACTCGACCACCTCACGCGATGAATCACTCACTACGAAAGAGACAACGAATGCGGGGCTGGGGACGGACGCGCAGCATGGAGGCATGGTTGTCCTCTCGCGGCCGGACCACCGTCCGAAGGCCTCCGCGCCCGGCCATCGACCGGGGGCCCCGTGGAGCGGCTCCCCCCGCCGTATGCCGCCCGGCCTGCCCCGAGCGTCCTGCACCGCTCTCGCAGCCCTTCTCACGGCCCTTCTGACCACCGTGCCGATCGGCCCCGCCCGCGCCTTCACCGGTGACAACCACGAGGACATCACCCGGGCCGCACTGCCCTGGGAGCCCGTCACACTGACCGAGATGGCCGATGCCCACGACGGGGCGATCAACGCCAACGACCGGCCGCCGTACTTCGCTGTCGGCCCCCTGCACTGCGACAACGCCGACTACCTCGCCCCCCGCTACGCCCCCGACTACCCGCGGACCCGGGACGAGGCCACCACCGAGCTCCTCGCCTGTATCCGTACCTCCGTCACCCGCTCCCGCAACGCGGTCGAGGCCGCCGACGGCCTCGTCGACGCCGACGGCAAGGTGCGCGCCGACCAGAGCGACCTGTCCTCGCACTGCACGTGGGACGGGAAGCCCGGGCGGGCCAAGTGCGCCGTCCTCGAACAGCTCGGCCGCGGCTGGCATCAGATCGAGGACTTCTACGCGCACTCCAACTGGAGCGACCGGCCCGCGACCGGCCCGATCGGCCTCGACAACCCGCCCGGCCTGGACCGTACGGACGTGGCGCCCTTCCTCGACATCCGCCGCTACAGCGCCATGAAGGACGCCGATTGGACCCGGGACGCCCGTGAGCGTATCCCTGCGGACCTCGCCACCGGCTGCTACACCGACATCGATTCCACCGGTGTCAAGCCCGCCGACTGCGACGGCCGGGTCGCCCACAACCGCGCCCTGAACAAGGACACCGCCGCATCGGCCCGCTCGAAGACCGGCGACAACTTCCGTCACGCGACGGCCAGGGCCACCGCCGAGATCACGCGCCAATGGAACGACTTCAAGGCCGAGCTGATCGCGAAGTACCCCGATCACCGACGCGGCGCCCAGATGGTCTGCGCCCTCGTCCACGACGACCCGGCCGGCGCCTGCCCCTGACGGCGCCTGACGATACGACGACGCGACGACGCGTCATACCGGCTCCGGGGTGAAGGGAAACAACGCGTCGGCCCCGGCCCGTACGACGCCGTAGCTGCTCTCGGGTACCTCGTTCCAGGCACCGGGCAGATCGCCGAGGGGTTCCGACACCACCAGCCGGGTTTCGTCGGACACTTCCTGAAGGAAGGTGACTTCGGGGTGCAGCTTGCGCAGCGAGTCCACACGGGTGCTGTAGAACAGCGACCGTGAGGAGCCCTGGCTGGAGTAGCGGAAGGCCCACACGGTCGTCCCGTCACTGACGGCGACCGTCATCTGCATCGGGTACTCCACGCCGTGTTCGCGGCCGACGCGTTCCACCAGCCCCACCATCTTGGCGACGGCGCCCGGCGGGTCCTCCTCCAGGCCGAAGGTGAGCGCCAGGTAGAACATGGTCTCCGAGTCCGTCGTCCCCTCGATCTCGGAGTACAGCGCGGGGTCGACGAGCAGGGTGAGGTCCCGCCGCATGGCGTGGAAGCCGGCGACGGAGCCGTTGTGCATCCACATCCAGCGGCCGTGCCGGAACGGATGACAGTTCGTCTGCTGCACCGCCGTACCCGTCGACGCCCGGATGTGGGCGAAGAACAGCGGCGAGCGGACGTGGTCCGCGAGCTCCCGCAGGTTGCGATTGTTCCAGGCGGGGCCGACGTCCCGCATGAGTGCGGGGGTGCCGTCGCCGTCCTCCGGGTACCAGCCGACGCCGAACCCGTCACCGTTCGTCGTCTCGACACCCAGCTTGGAGTGCAGGCTCTGATCGATCAGCGAGTGGGCCGGTTTGTAGAGGATGGTGTCGAGCAGCTGGGGTGTTCCCGAGTAAGCGAGCCATCGGCACATGAGCGATCACCTGTTTTCCTCACCTGAAGCCTGCGGAAACACCTCGTCGCGCTCGCCCCGGCTTGCCGGAGCGTCCGATGAGTTCGCAGGTCATCTCGCCACCGCACTCCACCGCCCTGTCTTCGAGCGCGCCGTGGGTGGGGTGGCGCTTCTCCCCGTGCTGTGGGCGAGGCCGTGTTCGCCGATCGGGCGGCTCTTACTCCGGCCCACCTCATTTTCGCCTCCTTTGCCGCGCATCGCCATGCGGAGCGGATCGGCCCCACGGCCTCCGGCCGCGGGCAGGGCTCTCGATCCCGGCGAACTCACGCGGTGGTCGCTCCTGCGGTGATCAGGGCACGGACCGCCGGCAGGCCGGCTTCGGCCAGGGCGCGGCGCTGGCGGTCGGCCGCCGTTCCTCGCCGGCGCAGCCGGTGGACGAGCGAGGTCACCTCGCGGTGGTCGCCGTTCTCTTCGAGGGCGGGGCCGATGTACCGCAGGAGCGCGGACAGCACGTCCCCGCTGCTCCGTAGGCGGCCCGTCGGGTCCACCAGCGTGCTGCCCAGGCCGTGTCTGGCCGCATGCCACGTCGCGGCCTGCAGGAGCTCCGGTCGGCACGGTACGAGAGCGACTCCGGCCTTCTCCTCGGCGACCGCGGTGGCGGCGAGCCCGCGGACGACGCCGGCGAGTATCACCGCGTCGTCCGCCTCCAGCTGCACGTCACAGCAGCGCACCTCGACCGTCGGGTAGCGCTCGGAGAGCCGGGCGTGCCAGTAGAGCTGCCCCCGGTCCGGGATCACCCCGGGTCCCACCAGCGCATCGGCTCGCGCCTCGTAGTCCGCGAGCCCCGCGAAGTGCGGTGGCGGGCCGCTGACCGGCCAGCGGCCGAAGACGATCGTGCGCCAGCTGGCGAACCCGGTGTCCCGCCCGTCCCACAGGGGCCCGTTCGCGGACATCGCCAACAACGTCGGAAGCCAGACACGCAGCCGGTTCAGAACGGCCACCCCGGTCTCACGGTCGGGCATCCCCACATGGACGTGCATCCCGCAGATCAGCTGCTCATCGACCAGCAATCGGGCCTCTCGCCGCATCTTCACGTACCTCGCCGTGCGGGTGATGGGTACGGGCGAGGCGTTCCTGACCGGCGCGGTGGCAGAGACGGCGATGCGACAGCCGTTCGCCTGCGCGGCGGCGGCGACCGCCTGGCGCAACCGCAGGAGGTGGCCTCCCACCTCCACGAGGTCCGTGCACACAGGGGTGGCGACTTCGATCTGTGCTTGCAGCAGCTCGTCCTGGACCTCTCGCTCTTCCGCGATGGGTGCCAGGCGGGCCGTGGCACGCACCTGCTGCACGAGCGGAGCAGGAAGGAGCGTCTCCGGGTCGACCAGCAAATACTCCTCTTCGACCCCAACAGTGATCATGCTGGGTGGTACCCCGGACCAGAGGTGATCACCCGGGTGAAGGGCGATTGCCACACAATGAGCCGCAATCCGGTGCTCCTCGCGCGCCTTTCGCGCAGGCGGAATTCTCCTGCCATGCCGTGCCGCGTACTCCCGCGGCCGGGCCGCCCCTCCCGCCACCGGACTCCGATGCCGGCCGCAGACGGATGCGTCGGAGTGCGGCACGGACCCCCGATACCGAAGATGAGCCTGATCCTTCGGACGGTCAGGAGCAGAGCCCATGCCGGAGCGCACGCTACGCGACGCCGCACCGCGCGCCCGCCCTGCACAGGGCCGATCCCGCCGGGCGAGCGGCAGCCCGCGCACCCTGGCACGCGTGTCAGGGGGCGCGGCTGTCCGGGCGACGGCGGATGCCTGGTGTGAGGAGAACGGATGAACGGATGGGCCGTCGTCATCGCCGGGGGAGTGGTCGTCGGCTACGGAGCCCTGTCGCGGCGCTTGTCGACCACGGTGGTGTCGGGGCCGTTGGTGTTCATGCTCGTCGGTCTGGTGATCGGACCGGTAGGCCTGGACCTGCTGGACCCGGCGCGGGATACGGAGGTCATTCAGGCTCTGCTGGAGAGCGCGCTGGTTCTGCTGCTCTTCGCGGACGCGTCGGGGATCCGGGCCCGGGACCTGCGCCGGGAGGAGTTCTTGCCCCTGCGACTGCTCGTGGTGGGCCTGCCGGTCACGATGGCTCTGGGATGGCTGGCGGCATGGCCCCTGCTTCCGGGCCTGGGCGTGTGGGAGCTGGCCTTGGTCGGCATCATCCTGGCGCCGACGGACGCCGCGCTCGGGCAGCAGGCCGTCTCGAACAAGCGGGTGCCGGCGCTGGTCCGTGGCGGCCTGTCCGTGGAATCCGGGCTGAACGACGGCCTGGCGCTTCCGTTCTTCGTGGTGGCTCTGGCGGCGGCGGGTGAGGGCCACGGCCATCCCGGTGTGGCCGAGACGTTCCTGCGTGCTCTGCTGCTGAGCGGCGCGATCGGCATCGCGGCCGGCTGGGCAGGGGCGAGCCTGTTGCGCTGGTCGCTTTCCCGCGGGTGGAGCAGCTCCGACTGGCGGCAGTTCATGGTGCTGGTCGTTCCGGTCATCACCTACCTGCTGTGTGCCATGGGCGAGGGCAGCGGCTTCATCGGAGCCTGGGTCGCCGGTCTGGCCTTCGGAATTCATCTGCGCCGCGCTCCGACCGATCCGGGCGTCCGCGTCCAGGAAGAGGATCCCGCGCAGAGCACGAGGTTCACCGAACGCCTCGGGCTGCTGCTGGCCTCGCTGAGCTTCCTCGTTTTCGGCGCGGTCATCCTGGGACCGGTGCTCCAGCACCTTACGTGGCGTTCCGTGGTCTACGCGCTGCTCAGCCTCACCGTCATCCGGATGCTGCCGGTTGCCCTCTCACTGATCGGCACCGGCCTGCGCCCTGCTTCCGTGGCCTACATCGGCTGGTTCGGTCCGCGCGGGCTGGCGTCTCTCGTGTTCGGCCTGATCGCGTTCGAAGAGCATTTGCCCGGGGGGACCTTGCTGGGCGAGGTCATCGCCGTGACGGTGGGCATGAGCATCCTGCTCCACGGAGCCTCGGCTCCCTTCCTGGGCGACCGCTACGCCGAATGGTTCACCGGAACACTCCGCGTCAGGCCGAACCTGCGGGAGAACGCACTCGCCGACGACGAAGTGCCACGCTGAGGCCAGGCCGCTGCGCGGGCGACACGTGCTCCGGGATCACGTCGATGGAGCCGCCGCACGCCCTCCAGGCGTGGCGCCGAGTGGTCCGCGGTCCGTCAGTCGGCCGGGAGTTCCTCGGCGGGCAGCCGTCCCTCGCGCACCGCGTCGACCAGTGCCTGGTGGTCGCGCTCGTTCTGGTCGGCGTACGCCTCCGCGAAGGTCACGAGGGCCCGGTCGAAGGCGTCGCCGCTGCCCAGGTAGGAGGCGATCGCGATCCGGTCGCCGGACCGCGCGTGCGCGCGGGCCAGGGTGATGCCGCAGACGCCACCGAACGTCTCCAGCTGCCTGGGTGACATCGTCTCCGGCATCGCGATGCCCTTCCAGTCGCGCAACTGGCGGATGTAGAAGTCACGGCGTTTGCCGTCGAGCCCCTCCACCCGCTCCCAGCCGAGGAACATGTCGCTCGTTGCCTGCATCAACCGCTGCCCCGCGACCACACGCTCGCCCTGGTTCCGATACCGGCTCGCCCCGACGTGCTCGGCGAGCACAGACGTGTCGGCCTCCTTGGCCTGCAGGAACAACGGGTCCCCGCCGTCCCGTCCGAGGAGCAGGAAGATCCAGCACCGGGTGCCGACGCTGCCGACCCCGACCACCTTGCGGGCGACGTCGACCAGTTGGTAGTCCTCCAGGAGGGCGCGCCGGTCGGACGGCAGCGTGACTCCGTACCGCTCGATGAGCGACTTGAACTGGCGCTCCAGCGCGGCGCGCTCGGCGTCCGGCAGCAGGTCGGCGATCGGTACCAGCAGCGGGGGATCCGCCGCGATCATCGGCCGGCCGTCCACCACCTGCGTGAGCTTGCCGAACGCCTGCAGCACGTCCCGGGAGCGGGCCTTGGTCAGGGCGCGGTCCAGCTTCTTGCGGCCCTTCTTGTGGAGCTGGTCCGCGGTCAGGGCCGTGAGGCGGTCGGCGTCGATCTTCGTGTACCAGACGTCGAGGTTGCCCATCCCCGCGAAGTCGATCATCGCCTTGCGGTACGAACGCACCGTGCTGCCCACGATGCGGGCGCGCTCGGCATCGTCGAAGCCGTTCGCCCGGGCTGCGATGACGAAACTCGCCGACAGGCGTTTGACGTCCCATTCCCAGGGGCCCGGCAAGGTCTCGTCGAAGTCGTTGATGTCGAACATCAGCTCCCGCTCCGGCGAGGCCAGCAGTCGGAAGTTCAGCAGGTGCGCGTCCCCGCACAGCTGGGCGGAGATCCCCGAGTCGGGGCTGCCCGCCAGGTCGGAGGCCATGATCGCGGCGGCGCCCCGGTAGAACCGGAACGGGGACTCGGTCATCCGGCCGTATCGGATCGGCACCAGTTCCTGCACCCTGGTCTCGGACTGGGCCTCCAGGATCTCCAGCGGGTCCCGTCGGTTCGGTGAGGGCTCGTACACCGCGTGCCCCGACCGCGGTGAGCGGCGCCGAGCCTCCTTGCCGAGCGCCGCGCGTTCCTCGGGCGTGGCGTGAAGTGACGCGCGCATCGTCGTGGTCGCGTGCTGGGTCATCCGAGGCCCTCCTGTCTGGCCCTCTGGCCGTGGGGTCGGTCCCGTCCGATGTCGACGGTGCCGATCACCGATGCGGGTGGAGTCAGCTCTCGGCCGGGCCTCGGCGCCGGCCCTCGGCGTCGGCGACGGCTGCGATATGCGTGAGCACCGACATCGAGGCGAGGGTGTCCAGGACGGGAGTGTCGGCTGCAGCGGCCATGTCGTACGACTTCCGCGGGCTTGCGACGCAGAGCCGGAATGCTCGTGGAGCATCGGGCGTCCGAGAGCGCCGGGCTTCCCTCAACCCTAGATCCGTCCTGGTCACCCCGCATCGCGACCCGCTTCGCGGCCCCGTCCTCAGGCCCTGGCCCCCGGCGGGGCTACGGCTTCGTCGAGTGCGGCTGGGTCGACGGGATGCGCTGGGTGAAGAACAGGGCGAGGACGGCGGCGAAGGCCAGGACGGCGAGTGCCGCGCGCAGGCCGTCGAGCCTTGCCTCGGCGTTCACCTCCAGTGCCGCCCGGGACACCTCCGCGCTCACGCCGGCTTCGTCGAGGGCGGTCTCGAGCTGGGCGTCGGACAGGAACGGCGCGCCGCTCTGGAGCTTGACGGTCGCCTGGCTCGTGACGCTGTCCGGGACCGCCGGATTCTGCTCGATGCCGGCGAGGAAGGAAGACGCGAGTGCGGCGATCATGATCGATCCGGCGAGTGCCGTGCCGATCGAGGCGCCGAGGTTGGTGACGGCGTTCTGGACGCCGCCGACCTCCGCACTCTGCTCCTGCGGCACCGCGGACACGGTGACGGACCCGAGCTGGGACGCCAGTGCTCCCATGCCGAGCCCGATCAGCAGGAGGGGGACGGTGACGACCGCCGCGTCGGCGTCCGCGTCGAGCGCGGCCATCAGGACCACCACGCCCGCGAGCAGCGCGAGGATCCCGAGCCGTACCACTCGCCGCGGTGAGACGTCCGGGAGGAAGCGCGGAATGAGGGTCGCGGCGGCCAGCAGGCTCACCGAGAGCGGGAGGAGGCGGGCGCCGGTCTCCAGTGCCGACAGGCCCAGGGCGACGGACAGGTAGAGCGGGATGATGAAGAACACGCCCATCTGCACGAGGTACTGGAAGAAGAACATCGTCAGGCCGCCGGTGAGCTGCCTGTTCCGCAGCATGCCGGGATCGACGAGGGGATCCCCGCCCCGCTCCCCGACCCGGGCCTCCCAGCGGAGGAAGAGCCAGATCAGGAGCAGACCCGCCAGCATCAGCCAGACCGTCAGCGACACCCCGAGCCACGCGGGGGCGTCGGGCTTCGGCTGGAACCAGCCCCATTCGTCGGATCGGAGCACGCCGTAGACGAAGATCCCGAGCCCGGCGGCGGAGAGGACGACGCCGACGAGGTCGATGCGCCGGCGTTCACCGGGCGGGGCGTCGGCGATGCGGCGCGTGAGCAGGAGGATGCCGAGTACCACCAGGACCTCGCCGGCGAAGACCCAGCGCCAGGAGAAGTACGTCGTCGCGATGCCGCCGATGAGCGGCCCGACCGCGATCGCGATCGCGCCTGCCGCCACGACGAGTCCGTAGGCGGCGGGGCGGCGTTCGACGGCGAAGTTGCCGGCGACGAGCGCCACGATCGCGGGCAGGATGAGTGCCGCGCCGATTCCTTCCAGGAACGACCAGCCCAGCAGCAGCACGGGAAGGTTCGGTGCGAGCGCGGTGGTGAGGGAGCCGACCCCGTAGATGCAGCAGCCGATCATGAACGCGCGTTTGCGGCCGATCAGCGCCCCGACCTTGCCGCCGGGGATCATGAACATCGCCATCACGAGGGTGTAGGCGGTGATCGCGCCTTGGATACCTGACACGGTGGTGCCCACGTCCTCGGCCACCGTGGCGATGGAGACGTTCATGACGGAGCTGTCGAGCGCCATCAGGAACTGCCCGGACGCGAGCGCCAACAGGACGAGTCGTGCCTTCGCCGTACTCTCGGCCGTGCCTGCCTGGGATGACATGGATGCATGCTCCCAGCCGCCCGGAGGCCCGGAGGGCCGACCCGCCGCGCGGTCGGCCGGACGGGGCCGGGAGGCGTAGCCCTCCCGAGCCCCCACGACAACGCGCATGGCCCTCGCGCCCCGGCCCATGCGGAAGAGCAGGTCTGCGCGGCGCAGAGATGCCTGGCGGGCCGGATGACGCGACGCTGGGTACGGTGGTGTGTGGATCACCCGCGCATCCGCGAAGCTGATATGCGCATCGCATCCGCTGCACACGGTACCGGCGTCGTGTCGACGCTCCCCGCCCGTCCGTCGGCGACCGGTCGTTCCGCGAGCAGTTGGAGAGCGTGAAGGCCGACCCCGTGCTGTACGACTGGCTGGAAGCGATGTGCTGCGCGGTCGCGCTCGGCCCCCTCGACAAGTCCGCCGTCACCGAATACATCCGCACCTACGCCCTGTCGAGCTGGAGCGCCGAACAGGCATCGGCCGCCCTGACGGCGACGAAGCTCGTGAAGGGCACACGCGAGCTGATCGACGGCATCGCCGGGCAGGCCGCGCTCGCCGACATCCGCCTCGACTCACACGTCACGCGTGTCGTCCAGAGCGACGGCGAAGTACGTGTCGAGCTCGCGGGCGGTGACACGATCACCGCACCCACGGCCGTGATCGCGCTGCCCATGAACGTCCTGAACAGTGTGGAGTTCGAGCCCCGCCTGTCGGAGACCAAGCGGAGGGCAGCCGATGAGCGGCACGCCGGCGCCGGCCGCAAGAGCATCGTCAGGGTCAAGGGCGACATCGGGAACGTGAGCGTGCTCGCCCCCGAGGCCTACGCGGTCAACTGGGTGGTCACCTACGCGAAGGGGGGCCCGGAAGGCACCTGGGTGGTCGCGTTCTCCAGCAACCCGGACCGCCTTGCCATGACCGCCTTCGACGACACCGCCGGCATGCAGGAAGCCCTGCAGCCCCTGCTGCCCGGTGTCGAGGTCGAATCCATCGTCGGATGGGACTGGTCCAACGACCCGCTCTCCCTGGGCACCTGGTGCATCTACCGGCCCGGACAGCTGGCGAGCATCCTGCCCGACCTGCGCACCACCGAGGGGCGGCTGTTCTTCGCGGGCGCCGACTCGGCCGTCGGATGGCGTTCGTTCATCGACGGGGCGATCCAGAGCGGTTACCACGCCGCCCGCCACGTCGACGACTACCTGAAACCCGGCAGTCGGTAGGCCGGGCCGCCGCCGGATCCTGGTCCTCTCGTACTCGGGCCGCGCCGCGCGGGTCCGAGAGGGCGAGTCACGGGACGGTCGGCGTGCTGCCGCTGCCACCGGGACCGGCAGACCGATCACGGCGTTCCCGGCCTCGCTGGACCGCGTTGGCCAGGAGCCGGGCCGCCACGCCGAGGAGCAGCAGGTTCAGGGTGATCTGTCCCGTGGTCAGCAGCCGGGCGGTCTCACTGCGGGCGGTGATGTCGCCGAACCCGACGGTGCTGAACACGGTCATCGCGAAGTACAGCCCGTCGGTGCGGGACAGGGGTTCGCTGAAGCTTCCCGGCGCGCTGTGTTCCAGCAGGAAGCAGGCCGTGGCGTACAGCAGGATGAACAGCGGGACGGTGATCGCCATGCCTTCCATGGCCTTCAACCCGGGCCACGGCGACAGCGTGATCCTCCGGATCTGCCAGGACAGCAGTACCACCACGGCCGCGATGCCTACGGTGAGCAGGAGGACGGTGGTGGCCGTGAAGGCCGAGTCCATGGGCAGCAGGTAGTAGGCGGCCACGAGGAGGGTGGCCGTCCCCAGCGAACGCACCGAGCCGAGCAGTACCTGCCGGCGGTGACCGCCCGAGTTCCCGTTCACGATTCCACCCCGACCGCAGCGCACGCCCTGCCCTCAGCGTCCCCGGGGAAACGGGTGCCGCGCGGCAGGCGCACCAGGAGATCACCGACAATCACCGGCACGGGCGCATGGCGCCGCAAGCCGGGTCCGGGGCGACGCGCGTACGATCATGAGAACGGCACGTGCGGCCGCGTACCCCCGCGAGGAGTGGGTGATGACCGCTTCAGGCTCCGGCCACGAACCCGCCTCGACCAGCGGGTGGGACGTCCGCCTGTACTGGCGGTGGATCGCCTACAACACGCTCGCCTTCATCACCGTGCTGACCGTCGGGTTCCTGCTGATCCTGCTGGGCAACGACGTCCTCCACATGAACCTGGCCAGCCGTAACGTGATCCTCGCGCTCCTGATCGCGACCCTGGGGGCCGCACTGTTCGGTGGAGTCCTGGGAGCCCTGCAATGGCTCGTCGTCAAGGAGCGGGTCCCCGTCCCGCGCAAGGTGTGGATCACCTCCAACGTCGGTCCGGCACTGCTCGCATGGCTGCTGGTGATCCTGCCCGCGGTGATCGGCGCGCAGGATTCCCATGAGACGGTCTCGACGGCCTACCTGCTGGCCGCCAGCCAGAGCCTGGCCCTGGGGCCCCTGCTCGGGCTGTCGCAGTCGCTGGTCCTGCGCAAGGTGACCACACGCTGGAAATGGTGGATCGGAGCGAACCTTGCCTCCTGGCTCATCGTCGACGCCGTGATCTACCTGCTGTCCCGATGGGCCGACGACCTCGACGTCCTCACCGGCGACGGATCCCTGATCGAGGTCTACCTGACCCTGATCGCCACCACACCCCTGACCGGCAGGGCGCTGTTGTGGGTACTGGCCCCCTCGGCCCTGACCGTCACCCGGCCGCCGCGGGCACCGTGACCGAAGCCGGCACGGGGGACGGCGAAGCCCTGCCACCCGGCATGCGTACGGGTGCTGTGGGGCCGTTCGCAGCCGGTCAATTGTGGACGGATTTCGGTCAACCCGAAGTGCGATTTTCAGCCCTATGGTCGGATGGCCCCTCCTGCGGGATCCGGCGAGTGCGAGGCGCAGCATGGCAGCGACGACCGAAGAGCCGTTCAGAGCTCTGTTGGAAGCGGCACCGGACGCGATGGTGATCGTGGACGACGCCGGGGTGATCCGCCTGGTCAATGCCCAGACCGAGGCCCTGTTCGGCTACCCGCGGGAGGAACTCCTGGGGCGGCCCATCGACGTGCTGGTCCCCGAACGGTTCCGCGGTCAGCATCCACGCCACCGGCTCGGCTACGCGGCCAGCCGTCAGGTGCGCCCGATGGGGGCGGGGCTGGAGCTGTACGGCCTGCGCCGCGACGGGCGCGAGTTTCCCGTGGAGATCAGCCTGAGCCCGCTGGAGACCCCCGAAGGGCTGCTGATCTCGGCCGCCGTGCGGGACGTCAGCGAGCGCCGGGCAGCCGAGGAGCGCTTCCGGGCCCTGCTGGAGGCGGCCCCCGACGCGATGGTGATCGTCGATGAGAGGGGCATCATCCAGCTGGTCAACGCCCAGACCGAGGCGCTCTTCGCGTACGCGCGCGAGGACCTGCTGGGGCGGCCCGTCGAGGTGCTCGTACCCCAGCGGTTCCGCGGCCACCACTCCGACTTCCGCGCCGGCTACTTCGTCAACCGGCAGGTCAGGCCCATGGGGGCGGGGCTGGAGCTGTACGGGCTGTGCCGGGACGGGCGCGAGTTTCCCGTGGAGATCAGCCTGAGCCCCCTGGAAACCCCCGACGGGACGCTCGTCTCCGCGGCCATCCGCGACGTCACGGAACGCAAGGCCGCCGAGGAGATGCTCGCCCAGCTCTACGAGCAGCAGCGGCACGTCGCTCTCACCCTTCAGCGCAGCCTCATGGGTTCACCGCCGGACGTGCCGGGGATGTCGACCGCGAGCCGCTACTTCCCGGCCCGGCAGGGCGCCGGGGTGGGCGGGGACTGGTTCGACCTGATCCCGCTGGGTGGCGGCCGGGTCGGCGTGATGATCGGCGATGTGATGGGACGCGGGCTGGACGCCGCTGCCGTCATGGGGCAACTGCGGTCCGCCTCACACGCGCTGGCGAAGACCGGGATGCCGCCCTGGCAGCTGATGCGTGCCCTCGACGCGGTGGTGAGCGAACTCCCGGACCAGTTCGTCACCTGTTGCTACCTCGTCGTGGACGCGGACGCGGCCGAGATCACGGTGTGTTCGGCCGGACATCTGCCGGTCCTGCTGGCCGCGCCCGGCGGCGAGGTGAGCCGGTTGCCCGTCGAGGTGAGCGTGCCGCTCGGGGTCGGCGGGGTGCCCCACCACGAGAGCCGGCACACGGTCGCGCCGGGCTCGGTGCTGGCGCTCTACACGGACGGGCTGGTGGAGACACCGGGCAGCGACATCGAAGGGCAGGTCGACGGGCTCGCCGCGGCGCTGGAGAAGGGCCTCGCGACGACCGCATCCCTGGAGGCCGCTGCGGACCGGTTGTTGACGGAACTGCTCCCGGACGCCGACGACAACCCGGACGACGTCACCCTGCTCCTCGTGCGCATCCCCGAGACCCCCGCCACCGCGCGGACCGTCGTCCTGGACGCCGCCCCGAGCAGCGTGGCCGAGGGCCGGCGCTTCCTGCGCGCCACCCTGGCGGCGTGGGGCAAGGACGACGAGCAGCTGTGTGAGACGGCCTGTCTGCTGGCCTCCGAGCTGCTCTCCAACGCGGTGCGCCACGGCGGCGGGCCCGTACGGCTCCGGCTGCGGCAGGCCGGTCGGGAGTTGGGCGTCGAGGTCTGTGACGCGAGCCCGGTGCTTCCCCAAGCCCGCTTCGCCGCCCCGGAGGCGGAATCGGGCCGGGGCCTGCTGCTCGTCGACTCCCTCGCCAGATCCTGGGGCACGCTCCCGACGGCGGAGGGCAAGGCGGTCTGGTTCTCCCTGCCGTTACCCTCCCCGCGTCGCTGACAGCCGGTCGGCCGTGGCCCGGGGCGGGGCTTCGGCGGGGTGACGCGAGGGGGCGGCCGCGGCTTCGCGCGGCCGCCCTCCCATGGACCCTCACCCGTTCCGCTTCGCCTGACCGGGCGTTCGGATCCGGATGGTGTCAGTGGATCACCACGTCGCACACGGACAGGAAGAACTCGCCGGTGTTGCCGCCGTTGCCGCCGTCAGGGGTGTTCGGGCCGCCGTGACCGCCCCAGACGTGCACGATCGCGGCCCGCCCGCTTCGGGTCGGGAGGGTGGCGAACTCCCAAGAGGTCGAGTCCTCCTGGCGCGTGGCTCCCTGGACCTCGACCAGGAACGGAACGGGCTCCAGGTCCTCCCACGCGAGTCCGTTGCTGGGGTCCCACCCTCCGCGGGTGAGGAACCAGCGGTGCGACCAGGTGTCGTCGGTGTGATAGGCCATGTAGTCGTACGAGAACGTGTGGGTTTCGTCGGAGGCCTCCAGCCGGGTCGTGGGCCAGTCGCCGAGATCCGGACGGGGAGCGAGGTCGAGACCGGCGAACGCCGGGTTCCCGGTGGAGGCGACGGTGCTGCCCTCGAAGAACTTTCGGTACTCGAGATAGCGCAGGGCGTTGTTCCAGGGGTAGTCGGCCAGCATTCGGTCGGCCCCCGGCAGCACCTCCTGCCAGGTGGTGCTGGTGTTCTCGGCCCGGGCCTTGGCGCAGATCGGAGACGGGTCCTCGTCCCTGATCGCGGCGGCGGCCCGGCTGCGCGGGTTGTCCATCGTGCCGTGGCGCGGGGCGCGGTCGGCGCCGGACTTGGCGCCCCGGGGCTTCGGAGGGGCGGACCAGGCCACCGCGGCGGCCGCGGCGACGGTGACCTCGTTGGTGAACGGGGTGAACGAACCGTCGGCCTTGGCCCGGATCTTCACCCGGTATTCGGCGTCGGGCTCCTCACCCAGGTCCACCCAGTGGGAGTTGGACGGGGACCAGTCCCAGGCCGGCCAGTGGAGGAACACCGTCTGCCGGGCCTCGCCGTTGATCCACACCTCGTAGACGTGCGGGTAGGGGGCGTCACCTTCGTTCCAGTCCGCCGGCGGGGGCCAGGTTCCGTGGTCGGGCTGGTTCTCACCGATCTGCCACCGCAGGTGGATGCCGAACACCTGGTGGTCGCCGTCGGATCGGTGCCTGATGTCGGCCAGGAGCCCGGAAGGTGCCTGGATGTCGGCGCTGTTGCTCATGAAGTCCTTCTCATCCGGATAGAGGATCTCGGCTTCTTGATCCTTGCGGGTTCCGGCACGGTCGTTCGGCCGCGCCGCACACGTGATCGTTTCTGCACGCCGGTCCGTGACCCGGACGGCCCAACATGTCTCCCGGCCGTCGTCAGGTGTACCGAAGGTCGCCCGCGGGGGACGCCCCCGTCATCGGGTGGACGGGGCGTCAACACGGTGAAGCGTCGGGTCGGTGTTCTTCCCCACCATGCGGCGTGGGCGTGGCGGACCGTTTCGCCGGGTGGAGCGGTTTTGCCAAGATCCACGGAGCGTGGTGTCTTGATCACCTTAAGTTGTTCCCGGTCGGGCGGAAGGATCCACACATGCGCACGGTTCGAGAAGCGGTCCTGGATGTTCTCAGGGCCCGTGGCATGACCACGGTGTTCGGCAATCCCGGATCGACCGAACTGCCCATGCTCAAGCGGTTCCCGGAAGACTTCCGGTACGTACTGGGCCTCCAGGAGGCGGTCGTGGTCGGCATGGCCGACGGCTTCGCCCTCGCCTCCGGTACCACCGCCCTGGTGAACCTGCACACCGGCCCCGGCACCGGGAACGCCATGGGCGCCATCCTCAACGCCCGCGCCAACCGCACCCCCATGGTGGTCACCGCCGGCCAGCAGGTCCGCGCCATGCTCACGATGGAGGCCCTGCTCTCCAACCCCCAGGCGACGCTCCTCCCGCAGCCCGCCGTGAAATGGGCGTACGAGCCCCCGCGCCCCGCGGACGTGGCTCCCGCACTCGCCCGCGCCGCCCAGCTCGCCGAAACCCCGCCGCACGGACCGGTGTTCGTCTCCCTCCCCATGGACGACTTCGACGCCGAGCTCACCGAGGCCGAGGACCGCGGCGCGCAGAGCGCGGCCGCCCGCCGCGTCACCCACGCCACCGGCCCGGCCCCGGAGACCGTGCGGCACCTCGCCGACCGCATCGCGGGAGCCCGATCGGCCGTCCTCGTCGTCGGGGACGACGTCGACGCGTCCGGTGCCTGGGACGCGGTCGTCGCACTCGCGGAACGCACCGGCCTGCCCGTCTGGGCAGCCCCCGTCTCCGCCCGCGTGGCCTTCCCCCGCAACCACCCACAGTTCCGCGGGGAACTCGTCCCGGCCATCGGCCCGCTCACCCAGCAGCTGTACGGCCACGACCTCGTCGTGGTCATCGGCGCGCCCGTCTTCCGCTACTACCCCTACATCCCGGGCTCCTACCTGCCCGACGGCGCCGAGCTGATCCTGCTGACCCGGGACGCGGAAGAGGCCGCCAGGGCCCCCGTCGGTGACGCGGTCGTCGCCGATCTCACGCTGTCCGCCCGGGCCCTCACCGACCTGCTCCCGCCCGGCGGACCGGCCCCCCGGCCCCACGAGCAGGTACGGATCACCGAAGGCCCCGACGGCGTGCTGACCCCCCTCGCCGCCATGACCGCCATCGCCCAGGGCGCCCCCGACCACACCCTCTGGGTCAACGAGTCGCCCTCCAACGTCCCGCAGTTCCACGCGGCCACCCGGATCAGCACCCCCGGCTCGTACCTCTTCTCCGCCGGTGGCGGACTCGGATTCGGCGCTGCGGCCGCCGTCGGAGCACAGCTCGGCGCCCCCGGCCGGCCCGTCGTCGCGGTCATCGGCGACGGTTCGATCCACTACGCCGTCCAGGCCCTGTGGACCGCCGCCGCCTACAAGGTCCCCGTCACCTTCGTGGTCCTCAGCAACGCCCGCTACGCGATCCTCCAGTGGTTCGCGCAGATCGAGCACGCGCAGGGCGCCCCCGGCCTCGACATCCCGGGCCTGGACGTCACCGCGATCGCCACCGGCTACGGCGTCCGCGCGCACACCGCCCACGGCGCCGGCGAACTCACCAAACTCGTGCGGGACGCGACGGCCCAGCAGGACGGCCCGGTGCTCATCGACGTGCCGATCACCACCGAGCTCCCCTCCCTCTGAGCACAGCCGTTCCCACCGTCAGCGCCCACGCCGTGGCCGGCACCGGCACGACCGCCGCCACGAGCACTCTCACGAGCACTCTCACGAGCACTGTCCCGACCTTCAGAAGGCCCGGTATGCCCACCGCCCCCACCGCCCCTGTTCCTTCCGCCTCCAGCAGCCTCTCCACCGACTCCGCCGTGCTCCTCGACCGGCTCCGCGCCGGGCTCCCCGCCGACGCCCTGCGCACCGACCCCGAGGCGCTCGCCGCCCACACCCGCGACGCGGCGCCCTTCTCCGAAGCGGGTACCCCCGCGGTCGTCGCCCTCCCGCACGACGCCGAGCAGGTCACGCACGTTCTGCGCACCGCGTACGAACTCGGCGTCCCGGTCGTCCCGCAGGGCGCCCGCACGGGACTCGCCGGCGCCGCGAACGCCATCGACGGCTGCGTGGTCCTGTCCACCACCCGGATGAACCGGATCATCGAGATCGACCCGGCCAACCGGCTCGTGCGCTGCGAGCCCGGAGTCGTCACCAAGCACCTGAACGACGCCGTGGCCGAGCACGGCCTGACCTACCCGCCGGACCCCGCCTCCTGGGAGCGCTGCACCATCGGGGGCAACATCGCCACCGGCGCGGGCGGCATCTGCTGCGTGAAGTACGGGGTCACGGCCGACTACGTGCTCGGGCTGGACCTCGTACTGCCCGACGGCCGGCGCACGCGGACCGGACGCGACACCGCCAAGGGCGTCGCGGGCTACGATCTGACGCGGCTGATCGTCGGCTCGGAAGGCACCCTCGCGGTCGTCGTCGGCGCCACGCTCGCGCTGCGGCCCGCCCGCCCGGCCGCGCTCGCTCTCCTCGCGCAGTTCCCCAGCCTCACCGCTGCCGGGGACGCCGTAGCGGCGATCACCGCGGCCGGCCACATCCCCTCCGCCCTCGAACTCCTCGACCGGGCCACGTCCCAAGCCGTCGCCGACCACGGACACGCGCTGCTGCGACCCGGCAGCGCCGCCACGCTCATCGTGGAGAGCGATACGACCGACCCCGCGGGCGACCTCCTCGCGATGGAACTCCTCTGCAAGGAGGCCGGAGCCGAGAACGTCCACACCGCCTCCACCCCCGAGGAGTCCCGGCACATCATCGAGGCCAGGCGGCTGGTCACCCCGGCCCTCGGAGCCTTCGCCGCCACCCTCGGCGGCAAACCCACCGCGTTCATCGAGGACGTGGCCGTACCCCGCTCCGAACTCCCGAAGTTCATCGGCACGATCGAGGAGATCGCCCGCCGCAACCGGCTGCGGATCTTCACCCTCGGTCACGCCGGGGACGGCAACCTCCACCCGACCGTCGTCTTCGACGAGTCGGACCCGCAGGAGTTCCGCCGGGCCCAGGTCGCGTACGACGAGATCATGGCCGCCGGGCTCGCCCTCGGCGGCACGAGCACCGGAGAACACGGCATCGGCACCCTCAAGCGCGACTGGCTCACCCGCGAACTCGACCCGGTGAACCTGGAGTTGCAACGCGGACTCAAGCGGCTCTTCGATCCGAAGAACCTGCTGAACCCCGGGAAGGTCGTCGAGGCATGACCGGGACCGAGAGCCGGATCGACACGGCGAACGGGAGCCGGGCCGGGGGCCCGGCGGACATCCCGAGCGTCTTCGCGGCCCCCACCGCCCCCGCGCCCTCCACCGCCCGCCAGGCCCGCGCGGGGCTGGCCGAGACCGCCCGGTTCGTCGCCACCCACACCCTGCCCGTCTTCGTACGGGGTGTCGTCAGCGCCCGGTTCAAGGTCGTGTCGGCCTACGCCGCCCTCGACCAGTACGGCTGGTCCGCGGCGACCCTGCGCGCCATGCGCGAGCGGCACGGCGGCGCCCCCGTCTCCGTGCGCGGGCTCTCCGGACAGATGCTGGTGCTGTTCGACCCGGAAGACATCCGGCAGTTCTTCGAGGAGCCCGTACGCACCCTCGCCATGGACGCCGAGGACAAGCTCAAGGGCCTGAGCGGTGTCGAGCCCACCGGCGTCATCTGCTCCCACGGCGACCTCCGCGAGGACCGGCGGAAGGTCAACGACGAGGCCCTCGCGTGGGGGATCCCCGTCCACCCCGCCTGTGCGCAGTATCAGGCCGTCGTCGAGGAGGAGAGCCGGCCGCTCACCGAGCGCACCGTCCTCGCCTTCGAGCAGGTGCGCCGCTGCCTCGCCCGGATCTCCCGCCGGGTGGTCCTCGGCGACCGGGCCGCGGACGACGAGGAGCTGGCCGGCCTGCTGCGCACCCTGCGCGACGAGGGCAACTGGATGGGCCTGCGCAAGAGCCGGGCCGAGGCCAACAAGGCGGTCTATGCCAAGGCCTCGGAGCGGATCGCGGAGTACGCGGCCGACGCACCCGCCCACACCCTCGCCGCCCGGGCCCTCGCACACCCCGTCCCCGAGGGCACCGACCCGCTCGGCCAGGTCCACCACTGGCTGCTGGCCATCGACGTCGCCGCCCCGGTCGTCGCCCGCACCCTGCTGCTGCTCGCCGGCCACCCGGCCGAGCAGGACGCCGCGCACGCGGATGCGGTCACCGGCGCTCCGGCACTGCCCCGACTGCGGGCCTGCGTACAGGAATCGGTGCGGCTCTATCCACTCGTCCCCGACCTGGTACGGGTGACCCGCGCCGAGACCGAATGGCGCGGGGTGCGCCACCCGGCCGGGACCTCCGTCCTGGTCCCCATCGGATTCCATCAGCGCGACCCCTCCCGCGTACCGGCCGGCGACCTCTTCGTACCCGGCCGCTGGCTGGAGCCCGACGCCGACCGGGACACCCGGATGGCGCCCTTCAGCCACGGCGGCGGACGCTGCCCCGGCGACCAGTTCGCCCTGCTCCTGACCTCGGCCGTCTGCGCGCAGGTGCTGCGGGGCCACCGGATCACCGGCGGCCGCCCCACCGTCGACCCGCACCGCCCGCTGCCCGGAACGCTGGACACGGCCGCGATGCGGCTGCGGCTGGCCCACCGTCGAGACCCGGAATGAGTCCCCCCGTGCCCGAAGCCGTCACCGCCCCCTCCACCGCGTCCGCCCCCGCCGGCGGCGAACCGGACGTGGCCGGCCTGCACCAGCTCTGCCGTGACCTCGCCGAGGCCGCCGACGCCGTACGCGAAGCCTCCCGGCACGCCTCCGAACTGGCCCTCGGCACCCGGCTGCCGCTGGCCGCCCTGGGCGCCTCCGGCCGCGCCCGTACCGCGCTGCGCACGCTGCTCCGTACGCTCAGGGACCCGAAGGGCCTGGGCTGGGCCGCGGACGGCCGCGGGGTCGCCCGCGCCGGTCGGCTCGCGGGAGTCCTCACCAGCCGGGAGAGCCTGGCGGTCAGCCTCGCCGTCACCGGTCTCAAGGCGCGCATCCGGGCGGCCGCCGTCGCCCATCCCGAGCTGCTCAGCGACCCCGACACCGCACACGTGCTCAGGGCCGTCGAGCAGGACCGGCAGCGCGAGGCGGTCCGTACCTTCAAGCGGATCATCGGCAGCCAGGGCGCCGAACGCGCCTTCGCGCTGCTCGCCCCGTCCTTCGCCGACATCCTGGCGTGGAACGCGCTGACCGACGAGAACCCCTTCAACGACGAGGCCGGCTGGGAGATCGCCACCGGCCGCACGCTGACCGCCGCGGAGCCGGTCATGGGCGTCAGCAGCCGGATCTGGGCCCTCCTGGACCGGGGGCCCGGCCGCGCCGAGCCCAAGCCCCCCGAGCCGGCACTGCTGGAGCGCCTCGACACCTCCGGCACCATCGGCGGGTACCTCCGCAACATCGGGACGGTCGGCACCGGCGGCACCCTGCTCGTCCAGCGGGTGTCGGGCCCCGACCAGGTGACGCGGTACGTGGTCCAGCTCGCCGGAATGGCCGCCGACGGGGTGCGCAACGAGAGCCCGCAGGACCTGCTCGGCGCGATCCACGCGGTGGCCAGGCCCAGCACCCCTTACTCCAGGGCCACCGCACGAGCCCTGCGGATGGTGGTTCCCACGGGCACCGAGATCGCGCTGATCGGTCACAGCCTGGGCGGGATCACCGCGATGAACCTGGCCGGGGACCGGGAGTTCTGCGCGCTGTACCGGGTCACGCACGTCGTCGCCATCGGCTCGCCCATCGACGGGAAGCGGCCCGCGGACCCGGCCACCCGGGTCTGCTCGCTGATCAACGAGCACGATGTCGTGCCGAGCCTGGAGGGACGCTCCTCGGTCTCCCCGTACGCCCTGCCCGCGCAGTTCACCGAATTCACCTGGACCGACGACACGCACGCCTTCCCGCTGTGCCACGCGGCCGAACGCTACGAGCACAACCTCCGGTTCGACGTGCCGGAGGCGAGCGCCCATGTCGACGCGGAACTCACCCGCTTCCGCGGCCGGGTCACCGACACCCGGCTCTTCCAGCTCTACGACCGCTGAGGACCGCACGATGACCGACGCCACCGATACGACCGACACGACGGCCAGGGCCGAGGCGGCGGAGAGCGCCGCGCGCCCGGCGACCCTGCCCGCGCAGGCCGATCGTCCCGCACCCGCCCCCTACGGCCCGCCCGGACTCCTGGAGCGCCTCGGCTCGGCCGCCTTCGATCGCATCAACCGTTCGCGCGACTGGTGGGAACTCCCCGGCCCGGTCGCCATGCTGAACCTCCGGGTGCTCCGCGACGACCTGCGCCGCAAGAACCTGTACGACACCTACGGCGCGGGCGGCGAACGCCCCCGCCGGGCCACCCGCGACCTCGCGCCCTACCGCTCGTACGACGGCTCCGGCTACGACCCGGACGACATCGACATGGGCAGGGCCGGAACCCGGCTCGACCGCAACGCGCCGCTGCACATGGTCTTCCCGGACTCCGACGAAGACCTCATGACGCCGAGCCCCCGCGAGGTCAGCAGGCAACTGCTCGCCCGCTCGGGCGGCTTCACCCCCGCTGCCACCCTCAACCTGCTGGCCGCCGCGTGGATCCAGTTCCAGAACCACGGCTGGGCCAACCACGGGGACAACGAGGAGGCCGAGCCCTTCAGCGTCCCGCTCGCCGCCGACGACGACTGGGCGGGCCGCACCTGCCCGATGCGGGTGAACCGCACCCGCCCCGACCCGGTCGCCCACACCAGCGCGGACGCGCCGCCGACGTACGAGAACACCGTCACGCACTGGTGGGACGGCTCGCAGATCTACGGCTCGGACGAAGCCCGCTGCCGGTCCCTGCGCACCGCCGAGCACGGACACCTCATCGTCCGGGACGGCCGGCTGCCCTCCGACCCCCGCCCCGACCTGGCCTGCCTCGACGCCACCGGGATGAACAGCGACTACTGGACCGGCCTCTCGTTGCTCCACACGCTCTTCGCGAAGGAACACAACGCGATCTGCGACCGGATCCGCTCCCACCACCCCACCTGGGACGACGAGCGGCTCTTCCACACGGCGCGGCTCGTCAACACCGCCCTGATGGCGAAGATCCACACGGTGGAGTGGACCCCGGGCGTCCTCGACACCCCCGTGCTGAAGCGCGCGATGGACGCCAACTGGTACGGCGTGCTGCCCCGTTGGGTCTCCAAGCGGTACGGCCGGATCGGCAGCGGCGAGATGCTCAGCGGCATCCTCGGCTCGCCGACCGACCACCACGCGGCGCCGTACTCGATGACGGAGGAGTTCGTCTCCGCCTACCGACTGCACCCGCTCATCCCCGACGAGGTCACGGTGCGCGACCACACCCGGGGGTCCGTCCGCGAGGTCATCGGCTTCGACGACATGCAGGGCGCGACCACCCGCAGCGCCATCGACGCGTACGGGATGAGCGACCTGTTCTACACCTTCGGCACCGAGCACCCCGGCGCCCTCGTCCTGCACAACCACCCCGACGCGCTGCGCGACCTCGCCCGGCTCTCCGGCGAGCGCATCGACCTCGGGACCGTCGACATCCTGCGTGACCGCGAGCGGGGCATCCCGCGCTACAACGCCTACCGGCAGATGCTGCGCAAGCGCCCGGTCGCCTCCTTCGAGGAGCTCACCGGAGGGCACCCGGGGGACACCCCGCTGCTCAGGGACCTGTACGACGGGAGGCTCGACCGGGTCGACACCCTGGTCGGGAACCTCGCGGAGCCCCGCCCCGCCGGGTTCGGCTTCAGCGACTCCCTCTTCCGGATCTTCATCCTGATGGCCAGCCGGCGGCTGAAGAGCGACCGCTTCTTCACCACCGACTACCGGCCCGAGGTCTACACGGAGCAGGGCCTGGAGTGGGTCGACCGCAACTCGATGGTCACCGTACTGCTGCGCCACCACCCCGAACTCGCCCCGGCCCTGGCCGGGGTCACCAACGCCTTCGCCCCCTGGAGGTCCCTGTGACCACGATCCCGGCCGCCCGGTCCGAACGCCGCCACGCCCCGGCGGCCGGCCTGCGCGCCCACTCCACGGCTCTGCGCGCCCACGCGGACCGCCTGCGCGCCTCGGCCGAGGCGCTCACCTGGCAGGGCCCGGAAGCGGAAGCCTTCCGCCGCCAGGTCGAAACCCTGGCCGACCGCTGCACGACGGCAGCGGACGGTCTGACCCTCTCGGCGACCCATCTGGAGGCGTACGAGCGCCCTCGCTGACCGGAGCGTCGTCGTACCCGGGCCGGTCGTCGAGCGGCGGCCGGCCCGGCCACGGCGCGGACCGTCTCGCCGCGTATGCGCGTGTCAGGGTGGCCCCACCCAGCCGTGTCGGACGGCGTATCCGCCGAGCTGCATCCGGGTTCGGACTCCGGCCATGTCCGTGAGGTGGCGCAGGCGTCGGTGCAGCGTCCGTGGTGACAGGCCGAGTTGTGCCGCGGCCGTCTGGTCGGTCAGGCCGGCCAGGAGGAGCGCGAGGATCCTCCGGTCGAGGTCGGTCGGGCCCGTCGCACCGAGCTCGACGGTGGGTTCGGCCTCCCCGCCGGTGCCGGAGAGTTCGAGCGGGTGGGCGGTCCGCCACACCGTCTCGAACAGCGCGTCCAGCGCGTCCAGCAGGCCGCTGCGGTGCAGCAGCACGGCGCCGGGCTCTCCGTCCGGCGTGACCGTGAGCGGGACGAGGCCGAGGTCGGCGTCGGCCAGCACGAGTTTCATCGGCAGCTCGTCGGCGACACGCAGCTGCACGCCCCTGCGCAGTGATTCGATCGCATCATCGATGATGCCCGGCTCCGCCAGCACGGCCCGGTCCAGTACCGCCCGGAAGTGAACACCGCGGCCGATGGCCACGGGTTCTGCCGTGTTCTCGTCGGGCGACAGAGCGACGAACGGAGCGGTGATGAAGCTTCGGACCTGCGTGCGGGCCGCCTGCTGCACCTGGAGGAAGCGGTGGCGGATGGCGTCGACACCCGTGACGACCTCGATCAGATCACTGATGCTGTCGCCGGTCATCGCCGCCCGGTGTTCCTCGGCGAAGGCCACCAGCGCATGCTCGGCCATCCGCAACCCGTCCCGGCGCTGGCTGATGAGCGCGCCGAGCGCCATGGCCGGCGGCGCCGCGGTGAACCGCTCGTCCGCCGACCGGGTCGCCAGTCCCCACTCGACGAGGCGGGACAACGCCGTGTCGACGTGGTCCTGAGGCAGGACGAGCAGGTCCGCGAGCGCAGTGGCGGTGGAGTCGGGCCGTCCGAGCAGCGCCCGGTAGACGCGCTCGTCATCGGGGCCGAGGCCAAGAACATCCAGCATCGGCGACCGATTCTCCTCCGCTTGCCGCAGCGGGGAGAGTATGCGCCATGGCGGCAGACCTTGAACAGTCCCTGCTGGGAGCAGCTGTGAGGGGAAGGGCCCCGGGGAGTCGTCTCCCCGGGGCCCCATGGCGCGGTTCATCGAAGGCCGTACGCCCGGATGATCTCGTTCTTGACGCCGAAGCCTTGGTCCGTCGCGGCGCTCGCGCGCAGGGAGACGAAGCCGCCGGGCCGCTCGGCCGTCGTGAACGAACCCGTCCAGGTGCCGCCGGCGCCCTTGGCCAGGGTCACCTTCCGCCAGGTGGCGCCGTCGTCGTGCGAGACGTCCAGCGTCACCGTGGACACGGTGCCGGGCACGGTGCCGCGGTCCATGGACACCGGCTTCAGGGCGATCTGCTGCTTCGCGCCGGCCTTGAGGTCGCCGTGCAGGTCGGACTCCAGCTTGTAGTCCAGGTTCAGCACCGAGAACGGCTCGAAGGAGTCCGAGTCGACCGTGTCGGACATGAAGGTCCACTCGGTGTGGGTGCGCGTCGACAGCCGGAAGACGTCGCCGGGCCGCTCCGCGTCGAGGACGGTGCGGTAGGGCAGATTCCCCGCCGGTACCTCCACCCATTGCATGTCTCCGCCGACCGGGTTGTCGTGGATCAGCGTGCCGCCCTGGAAGACCTGCAGGTGGGACGGTGTCTCACCCCACGGCAGGTAGCCGCCGAGCCGCATGGTGTCGCCGGCGGAGGCCCACGCCTGGACGTTCCAGGTCATGTAGTTCTGCCAGCGGGAGTTGTACACGCCGAAGGACTCGCTCTGGCCGGGCCGCGTCGCCGGAGCGAACCAGTCCAGCCGGGTGGTGCCACCCTTGGCGTATGTGTTGTCGCCCGACACCATCGACCACGGCAGGGCTCCGTCGACACCCTGCGTGTGGAACTCCCTCCAGACCTGGCCCGGAGTCACCCACTCGGTGCGAGTACCAGGGTGCCACTCACGCTCGGGAAGGTTGAACGACGGGCTGAGGGTGAAGTCGGAACGGTAGCCTTCCGCCGACAGGCCGCCCGTGGCGGAGTAGTAGCGGGCGTCGATCCGGGCGAGGTCACCCTTGCTCGGCTTGTAGACCAGGGCCCGGTCCGGCACCCGGCCGGGGTAGTCCCGGGTCAGGTCGTAGACGAACGGCGTGTACTCGGTCTGCTTGACGGTCAGCTTGTCCTTGCCGCTCCTGGCCATCGAGACAAGGGCCTTGCCCGCGTCGCGGTGCACGGAGGCGACCGGGATGGCCGACTCTCCGACGTACTCCATCAGAGCCCCGACGCCGTCGTTGACCACGATCAGCACTTTCGCGCCGGCCGCGACCGCGGCCTCGGCGCGCTCCTGCGGCCCGACCTCGTCACTGCGGTCGACGACGACCACCCTGCCCTTGGCCTTGACCTTCTCGTACGCGGCCGCCGCGCCGTTGCCCGCGTGGACGACGTCCAGCCTGTCCGTGGCGGTGCCCAGGGCGCTGCCCGCCTGCACGAGCGCGTCGAGCCGGAGCCGACCGCCCGGCGTGCTCAGGCCGAGCTGCGGCTCACCCTTGCGCCAACGGGTGATCAGCACGAACTCGCCCTGCTTCATCGCCTCCGTCGGTGCGACGTAGACGTCGTCGTACGTCGGCGGCAGCACGTACGCGCTGCGGTGGTCCAGGTACGGGTCGAGGCCCTTGTAGTGGACGTTGAAGTCGACCTTGCGCTGGCGGTCCTCGGTCCGCTCCGGCGCCTCGGTCTGCAGCAGGCGTGCCCTGCTCGCGTCGAGCACCACGTCGGCGGAGCGGCCCTTGAGCACCGTCTCCGGGTCGACGAGCACGGCCAGCCCCGAGCGGTCCGCCTTCTCGCCGGCCACGTCGAGGTATCCGGCGACGGTGTACGTACCCGGTGCCATGCGCATGGTGGTCGATCCGTCGACGTAGACCGTCCACGGCCAGACGTCGCCCGCCAGGTTGACTCCGACCCAGCCGGCGGCCGGCTTGCCGTCCCTCCCCACCAGCTTGATGTTCAGGTCGTAGCGCTCCTCCTCCTTGAGGAGCGCCACGGAGGTACGGGTCACCGGCTGCCCGGTGGCCGCGTCCGTGGCGCTCACGTAGCCGACGTGCCGGCCCGCCGCGGCGGCCCCCGGGTCACCGGTCACCGGGACGGCGGCGGTGCCACCCGCCGGGACGGTCACCTTGGTGGCTCCCAGCGTGAACGGGCCGCCGCCGGTCAGCGCCAGGTTCAGCGTGACGTCGGCGGAGCCGGTGTTGGTGAAGGTCAGGGCCTTCGTGACGGCCACGTCACTCGGCTCGTGCGGCCAGGTGTAGTTGCCGAAGAAGAGCGATCCGGTGCCGCGGACCGTGGTGTGCACGGCAGCGGCCACGTCGAGACGGCCGGTACCGACCTCGTACGGCGAGTACCCGCCGTCCAGGCCCTTCGCGGTGCTCATCAGGTGTTCCTTGAGCTGTGCGCCGGTCCAGTCCGGGTGCTGCTGGGCCAGGATCGCCGCCGCGCCGACCACGTGCGGGGTGGCCATCGACGTGCCGCTGATGGTGCGGTAGGCACCCGCGCCGCCGTCGGTCATCCGGGAGGAGCGGGCCGCGGTGATGTCCACGCCGGGCGCCGCGATGTCCGGCTTCATGCCGCCGGAGCGGGTCAGCGGGCCGGTGCTGGAGAAACTCGCGAGCCGGTCCTGCTTGTCCGTGGCGGCCACGGTCAGCGCCGAGGCGGCCGCGCCCGGGGCGGAGATGCTCTCCGGTCCCGAGTTGCCGGCGGCTATGACGAACAGCGTGCCGTACTGCGCGGAGAGCGCGTCGACCGTCTGCGACATCGGGTCGCTGCCGTCCGTCGGGTACGAGTCGCCGAGACTCATGTTGACCACGTCCGCACCGGACTCGGCGGCCCACTGCATGCCGGCCATGATCCAGGAGTCCTGGCCGTAGCCCTCCGCGCCGCCGAGCACCTTGCCGACGTACAGGTCGGCGCCGGGGGCGACGCCCTTGTTGTCGCCTCCGGAGGCGGCGCCGGAGCCGACGATCGTGCCGGCCACGTGCGTGCCGTGCCCGTTGACGTCGGTGACGCCCTCACCGGGTACGAAGCTGGCGGTGCCGTCGATGAGGCCGGCGAAGTCGGGGTGGTCGACGTCGATGCCGGTGTCGAGCACCGCGACCTTGACGCCCTTGCCCGTGTAACCCGCCGCCCAGGCCGTGGGGGCGCCGATCAACGGCACGCTCTCCTTGAGATCGGCCTTCACCCGGCCGTCGAGCCACAGCTTCGCCACACCGGCGCCCAACGTCGCGCTGCCCTGCGGCGCGACGGAACTCCAGAAGGTACGGGCCTGCCCCTTCTCGGTGCTGAGGACGGCACCGCCGATGTCCTTGAGGTTGCGGGTCAGCCGGCTGCCGCGGGGAGCCGTCGGCTCGACGGCGGCGCCGGACCTCGTCCGGGCGTACGTCGCGATCAGCGGGACCGCGGCCGACCTCGCGTCGTCGTAGCCCATCTCGATCAGGTCGGTGACGTTGAACAGCCGCCGGTCCAGCCTGTCCGTGCCCAGCAACGGCACGGCCTCGTCCGGGACGACGAACAGGTCTCCCTTGATCTGCTGGATCTTCACGCCGCCGACGGCACTGTCCGGTCGATCGACCTCGGCGGTCTGCTTGCCGTCGGCCATCGTGGTGACCGTGACGACGTCGCCAGTGACCAGGGTGACCTTGTGGGTCGCCGAAGGACTGGCGGGAGCCGTGGGTTTGCTCGGAGCGGCCAGTGCGGGTGCTTGCAGCACCGCGAGCCCCGACGCGAGCAGAGGCACCGCGGCGGCGGCCGAGATCAGCTGCCGGCACCTGCGCCGGAACGCGGAGGACTGAGAGGAGGAGGACATGCCATGGGTCTATCGACCGTGCGGCGCCGGCGTGAAGGCCGCCGGGTGGCAAGTCCCCGCCGTGGCAAGCATTTGCCAGTCGTAAACCGCGCGAATCCAGGCACGATCCGGACACTTCCCGCAGGCCTCCACCACCCGGTCACCCCCGGTCACCCCCGGTCCTCCGCCGCCGACGAGATTCAGCGCCAGGCGGGATGCCCCTCGGTGGTGGCGCCGGTGGTGAGCGGGCGCTCGCCGGTCTTGTCCGCGCGTACGGCCCAGATCACGGGCTTCTCGTACGGGCCGCGGACGAAGGCCACCCAGGTGCCGTCGGGGGACCAGGCGGGGTCCATCTCATGGGCACTGGTGGAGACCAGTTCACGATCGTCACTGCCGTCGGCGTCCACGAGGCGGATGTCGCCCTGAGTGTTCGTGCCGTATGTCCCCGCTGTGTAGGCGAAGGTGGTGCCGTCGGGTGACCACACCGGGTCGAGTGCCGGATGGGGCAGCCGGGTCACCTGCTGTGGCGCCCGGTTCGGGTCGGCGGGGTCGACCAGATGGATCTGCCAGTTCCCGGGCCCCGTCTGCAGGCAGACCGCGATGCTCTTGCCGTCCGGCGACCACGCGGGATCCTCGACCTGGCTCCCGCCCGAAGTGATCTGGCGAGCCGTGCCGTCGGCGACGCCGACCACGAACAGCTGCTGGACACCGTCCTTCTTGCGGAGCACGGCGAGCCGGCTGCCGTCCGGCGACCAGGACACCCTGCCGCCGGCGATGGAGGTGATCCACCGAGCGTTCGAACCGTCGGCACTGGCGGTCCAGACGGCCGTGCCCTCGGGCGTGCTGCGGGTGAACGCGAACGACCTGCGGTCGGGCGACCACTGGGGCAGGGTGTCGCAGGCGCCTGCGCCCCCGGCGATGAGCCCCACGGGCTTCTCCGTCGCTGCGTCCCGGCGGGCGATGACGCTGTGGCACGTGCCGGGCCAGCCCGGGGCGGTGTCCTGCCGGATCAGCAGGGGATCGGCCGGGAACGGGGCAGGGGCGGAGGCGGAGGTGGATCCGGTGGGCGCGGCGGCGTGGGGCTTGGAGTTGTCCTTGGTGGAGTCCTTCCAGGGCTGCCACACGAAGAGGCCGACCGCCGCGAGCGACGTCACGAGCAACGCCGCCACCACCGCGCGGCGACGCCGCGGCATCCCCGGAACCGCCTGCGGTACCCGCGCGGGGGAGGGGGAGGGCTGCGCCACGGGGCCGGTCATGGTGCGCGACTGCTCCGTACGGGGCTCCGCGACGGCGGGCGGGGCGGCGTCCGGTACCGGGAGGTCCTGCGCGGTGGCCGACGGGCTGTCCGGCGGGCTGTCCCACGGGCTGTCCGGCGTGGTGGGGCGCACCGCCGGTTCCGGGGGCGGGAGCAGTTGCGTCGCCGCCTCCGGCAGCCAGGAGCCACCGTCCGGGTGGCGGACGGTGAGGGTACCGAGGAAGGCGGCCGGGGTGGGCCGTGCGGCCGGGTCCTTGGACAGGCAGGCGCCGATGGCTTCGCGGAGTTCACGGGGCACCGCGGTCAGGTCCGGCTCCTCGTGGACCACCTTGTAGTGCCTGGCCGCGGACGGGCCGTCGCCGAAGGGGGCGCCGCCCGCCGCCTGGGTGAGCACCACCCCCAGAGCGAACATGTCGACCGCGGGGGTGAGCACGCCACCGCCGGTGAGCTGCTCGGGTGCCAGGAATCCCGGCGTGCCGACCTGCAGGCCGGTCTGTGTCAGGGACGTTCCGTCCAGGGCGCGCGCGATGCCGAAATCGATGACACGCGGCCCGTCCTCCGCGACGATGATGTTCGCGGGCTTGAGATCACGGTGGATGACCCCCGCTCGGTGGATCGCCTCGAGTGCCTCGGCCAGGCCCGCGGCCAGCACGGTGAGCGTGTCCAGGGGCAGCGATCCGACGCGCGCCAGTACCGCTTGCAGGGTGGGACCGGGCACGAAGGCCGTCACCAGCCAGGCCGGCTCCCCGTCCGGGTCGGCGTCGACCACCGGCGCGGTGTGGAAGCCGCCGACCCGCCGCGCGGCCGCGACCTCGTCGGCGAACCTGCGCCTGAACCCGGGATCGGTGCTCAGCTCGGGACGTACGACCTTGACGGCGACCGCACGGCCGGACCGGGAGCGGCCCAGGTAGACCACGCCCATGCCCCCCTGGCCGAGCCGTCCCACCAGCCGGTAGCGGCCCTCGCCGAGCGAGGTGGGATCCCCCGTTTCGAGCGGCTTCATATGTCCCCCGTTTCACACCTTGCGCAATGAACAGCCTCTCCCTACCTGTCGTGCCGACCACCAGTCAAGCGAGGCCCTTGCGGAGACCAGACAAGGGTGCCTCTGACAACCTGTCCAGCTGGTCGCCGGTCTGCCGGTCCGCCCGTTCCCCCGAGGCCCTTGCCGACGTACTCCCACCCCCGGGCCGGCCGGCTAGCATGCACGGGTGACTGTTGCACCCTTGCGTGTCGTCGTGTTGAGCGCGTTGATGACCGGGTACCGGCTGGTGGCCGATTGGGCCGGACGGCACGGGCACGAGCTGTCCTTGGTGGTGACTCCGCCGGTGGGAGCCGGCCGGCGTTACGACGCACGGGCGAACCCGCTGGTGCTCGACCTGCCACAGGACTCACACGTCCTGGTGACGCGGTCCCTGACCACGGTGGCGACCCCATTGGTCGCCGCGCTGGCACCCGATCTGGTGATCTCGGCCGCGTTCCCGCGCAGGATTCCGCCACAGCTCCTCGCCGTGCCCCGGTTCGGGGCGCTCAACCTGCACCCGTCCGCCCTGCCGGCCGGGCGCGGTCCGAACCCGTTCCGGCTCGTCTACGAGGGGGCCTCCACGATCGGGGCGACGCTGCACCGGACCGCGGAGGACTTCGACACCGGTCCGGTGCTGAGCCGCCGCGAGGCGCCCCTGCCCGCCGAGCTGAGTGCCGCCGCTCTGCGCGCGGCCTCGGTCGACCTGATGGCCCAGGTACTGGAGGAAGGGGCCGCGCGTGCCGTGGCGGGGGACCCCGGCGTGGTGCAGAACGGCGAACAGGCCTCCCACACGCCGCCGTTCACCGAAGTCGAGCAGCTCATCGACTTCACCGATCCGGCACGGACGCTGCAGCGCAAGGTGGCGGCGCTCAACGTGCTCGGGCCCCGCGCCGCGGCCTGCGTCGAGGGGGTCCGGGTGCAGGTCGGCCACCTGTACGAGGCGGGGTGCGGCAGGAACGCGGAGCCGGGCGAGGTGCTGACCCGGCATGGCGACGGATGGACCGTGCAGGCCGCGGACCATGCGGTCCGGGTTCACTCGGTGTGAGCGCGGCAGTCGTACGGGCTGCCGTAGGGCTGGGGGAGTCGGGGCACCACGGCGGTCATGAACGATTCCATCTGCTCGCAGACCCGTCGGCTGTCATGGGTGAAGAAGTCGAACCAGAGCATGAGGCGGTCCTCGGGGTGGAACCGGCCGGCGATCTGCTCGGCTATGTCGGCGGCGGTGCCGACGAGGGCGTTGTCGGCCGCTGACGCGATGCGCGCAGGATCCAGAGTGCCCTCCAGCGCCCGCCAGTAGGCCGCCAGCCGCATCTCGGCGTCCTCGCGCGCGGCAGCCCGGTTGCCGCCCGCGGACCTGCCGGGGTCGTCCTGGAGGAACACGAATACGGTGCGCGGCATGTACCCGCGCCGCCACGGCCCACCCGCCGGGTGGTACATCCGGTGCATGCGCGCGTGAGTCGCCTCGATGACCGCCGCCGGGGTGATGCTGAGGTTGAACACCTTCACCGGTCGGAACCGGTTCAGCCGGGCCTGCAGGGTCGGGTCCTGCGAGCCCGTGACGAGTTCGAGGAGGTCCGGCCGGGCGATCTCCGGTACTGCCCTGACGGCTTCGAACTCCCACCGGCGCGGCACCACGATCCGGTCTCCCGCCGGGGCGCCCGCCTTCCGCGTCCGCCGGTACGTGTCGGGGTCGTCGAAGTGTTCGGGCCCCAGTTGCGCTTCGGGGACGTCATCACTGGCGAGGGCCTCACCGGCCAGCAGCCGTACGAAGATCTCGGCCGCCTCGGCGGCGACGGCCGAGCGGACCTGCGGCCAGGCCTCCCGCTCCCACCCGGTACGCGGGAGCACTCCGCTGAGCCGGCTGACGTAGTCGAACCGCCCCCCGGCGAACCCGACGCGGATCCGGCGCCGCTCGGCCGGGTCGAGCCCGTGCCAGCCCAGCAGCGCGGCCACCCGCTCGGCGGCGGCCAGCGGTCCGCCCTGACCGACGATGTTCATGATGGCGGACCCCACCTCGATCCGCTGCGTACGGGCCAGGACCTGCCCCGCCAGCTGACAGAAGTCCGTGTTCAGCCCGATCTCCCCCCGCCAATGGGGGATCACCGGCCGCCGATGCGCCCGCTGCAGCTCGCTGCTGAAATGACTGCCGGCCACCCACACGGTGCCGAACCCCAACCGGTCGGCGACCTGGGCCTGTTCGAGGAAGTTGCGCAACACCGTCGCATGGGGAGGCAGGACTCCGCCCGGCTGAGCCTGCGTCAGGCTGCAGAAGATGTCGAACCGCACCCGTGCGCTCCCGGTCCCTCGCCCTACACCGCCCGGCCGACGCTACTGCGTGTCCACGGCCGCCCGACAGGGGCGCATTCCGGCCCGTGGCCGCGACGGAGCCGAAGGGCCCCTTCGTGGTTGTCGGCGAACGGGCAACGAGCAGCCGCCGGCCTGGTCCGTTGCGGTAGGCCGGAAGCGGGCGCTGCTGATCCTCGGTTCGCCGGTCACGGGCTTCGCCGTCATCAGCGATACCGTGCGTCCCGTCGGGCGGTCCATGAGCCGGCAAGGTGCGGCTCGCCGCAGAGGCCCGACGTCCCGCGCGCGCACCGGGCGGGGCATCTGTGAGCTGTGAGCTCGCGGCACGTACCGGGCACAGGCCGACCCGCGGCCGTACCGGCGAGTCCCACGGCGAGCGGCAGATCGCGCCCGAGCGTCGCGCCGCGGGACCCCGCTCCCGCTTTTCCTCGATGCCAGGGGGTCAGCGCCTACGGCTCCGGCCCCCACGGGCAGCCCATCCGTGGCCGATGCCGGCGACGTGGAGCGCGAGCGCGGCGAGACCGATCAGCATGAAGTTGGTGGAGCTGAACACTTCGTTGGTGCTGATGGTGGCGGCATTGATCAGGAACGCGATGAAGAACAGCACTGCGGCGGTGATGCCGAGCATGTCCATGCCCCTTTCGGTCGGTGACGGCCGTGTTCCCCGTGCGGGCCGGATCATGAGTGGCTGCTCCGGCAGGATCTCGCCGTGCCGCGGAGAAACGGAAAGGAACCCGGGCTCGCCCACGCGCGGGCGCGTCCTGGGCACCCCCGGGAATGCTTGGCGCGCGGTCTTCGGGACACAAGCGGGGCGTGCTGAAGACACTTACCCTGATCCTGCCCGGCGCCGCAGCGGCGCTCGCCGCGGTCGGCGCCGTCCTCCTCTCGCCCTGGTGGTGGGCCCTGGCCGTTCCGTCGTTGTTGCTCGTCCTGGTGGCCTCGTACGACCTCCTGCAACGCCGGCATTCCGTCCTGCGGAACTACCCCCTGCTCGGTCATCTCCGGTTCGCTCTGGAGGCGCTGCGGCCGGAGATCCAGCAGTACTTCATCGAGCGGAACATCGACGGCAGCCCCTTCGACCGTGACACCCGCAGCATCGTCTACGAGCGGGCCAAGGGCACGGACGCGGAGGAGGCGTTCGGCACCGAGCTGGACCTCCTCCGGCCCGGCAGCGAATACCTCACGCCGTCCATGGCCCCGCACCCGGTACGGGCCGATCCACCCCGGGTCCGGGTCGGCGGTCCCGACTGCACCGAGCCGTACGACATGTCCCTGCTCAACGTCTCGGCGATGAGCTTCGGCTCCCTGTCCGCCAACGCCGTCCTCGCCCTCAACTCCGGAGCTCAGCTGGGCGGTTTCGCCCACGACACCGGCGAGGGCGGCGTGTCCGAGTACCACCGGCGCCCCGGCGGGGACCTCGTGTGGGAGATCGGCACCGGATACTTCGGGTGCCGTACCGGCGACGGGGGCTTCGACGAGCGGCAGTTCACCGAGAAGGCCGCGCACCCGCAGGTCAAATGCGTGTCGCTGAAGATCAGTCAGGGCGCCAAGCCGGGCATCGGCGGCGTCCTGCCCGGTGCCAAGGTGAACGCGGAGATCGCGCGGGTGCGCGGGGTGCCGCAGGGGGAGACCGTCGTCTCGCCGCCGTTCCATCGCGTGTACTCCACCCCGCGCGAGCTGGTGCGCTTCCTGGCCCGCATGCGGGAGCTCGCCGGCGGCAAGCCCGTGGGGTTCAAGCTGTGCGTCGGCTCGCGCCGCGAGTTCCTCGCCGTGTGCAAGGCCATGCGGGAGGCGGACACCACCCCCGACTTCATCGTTGTCGACGGGGCGGAGGGCGGAACGGGCGCGGCGCCCCTGGAGTTCGCCGATCACGTCGGCCTGCCGCTCGGGGACGGCCTGATGACCGTCCACAACGCCCTCGTCGGTTCCGGGCTGCGCGACCGCATCCGGATCGGAGCCTCCGGAAAGATCGCCACCGGAAGCGACCTCGTCAAACGCCTGGTCCAAGGCGCCGACTACACCAACTCGGCCCGCGCCATGATGTTCGCGATCGGCTGCATCCAGGCCCAGCGCTGCCACACCAACACCTGCCCCGTCGGGGTCGCGACCCAGGACGAGCGGCGCGCCCGGGCCCTGGACGTCGGTGACAAGGCGCAGCGCGTACGGCGCTACCAGGAGGCGACCGTCAAGAGCGCGCTGCAGATCATGGCAGCCATGGGCGTCGACGACGCGCGCGGGCTGCGCCCCCACATGCTGCTCCAGCGGGTGGACCCGCACACCGTCCGCTCGTACGCCGAACTGTACGCCTGGCTCGCCCCCGGAGAACTGCTCGCTTCGCCGCCCGAAAGCTGGGCAGCCGACTGGGAGGCGGCCGACCCCGACCGCTTCACCCACTCCACCCGCTGAAACCACCGCTGAACAACTCGCCGAACCGGCCGCTGAACCGGCAAACGAAGGGCAGTCCCGTGGCACGCACCGTCGCCCACGTCATCGTCGACGCACTCGAGGAACTCGGCGTCCAGCACGTCTTCGGCGTCGTCGGAGACGCCTTGAACCCGCTGACCGACGCCATCCGCACGTCCGCCGGCCTGAACTGGATCGGCTGCCGGCACGAGGAGGCCGCGGCCTTCGCCGCCTCGGCACAGTCCCAGCTCTCCGGGACCCTCGGGGTGTGCATGGGCACGGTGGGACCTGGATCCGTGCACCTGCTCAACGGCCTCTACGACGCCGCCAAGAGCCGCACGCCCGTCCTGGCCATCTGCGGCCAGGTCCCCCTCGCCGAGATCGGCAGCGACTACTTCCAGGAGGTCGACAACGACCTGCTCTTCCGCGACGTCGCCGTCCACCGGGCCACCGTCACCTCGCCGGACCAGATGCCGCGCCTGCTCGAATCGGCCGTACGCGCCGCCGTGACCCAGGGCGGAGTGGCTGTCCTGACGGTCCCCGGCGACCTGGGCGATCAGGAGCTGAGCGACGACAGGCCCACGCGGTTCGCCCTGGACCGCGCCGTCACCCGGCCCGACGACCCGGCCCTGGCCCGGGCCGCCGAGCTGCTGAACGCCGCGTCCCGGGTGACCCTCCTCGTCGGCCAGGGCGCCCGCGAGGCCCGTACCGAGGTCCTGCGGACCGCCGAGCTGCTGGCGGCGCCCATGGTGCTCACGCTGAAGGCGAAAGAGGGCTTCGAGGACGACAACGCCTTCCAGGTGGGCCAGACCGGCCTCATCGGCAACCCCGCCGCCGCCCACGCGCTCGACAGCGGGGACGTGCTCTTCATGCTGGGCACCGACTTCCCTTACCGGGAGTGGTACCCGAAGGACGTCAAGGTGATCCAGGTCGACTCCCGCGAGGACCATCTGGGACGCCGCACCCCCGTGGACGTGGGCCTGGCCGGCGACGTCGGGGCCACGCTGCGGGCCCTGCTGCCGCTGTTGAAGGCGGTCCCCGACCGGGCGCACCTCGACGACGCCCGGGAACGTTTCCTCCGCTGGCAGGAGGGGCAGCAGCGGCTCGCCGACCCCGCACACGAGCACCGCTGGACCGGGAAGCTGCGGGCCGTCCTGGACAACCGCGAGCACGCCATCCGCCCGGAGGCGCTGGCCGCGGCGGTGGACGCCTACGCCGACGCCGACGCCGTCTTCACCTCCGACACCGGCATGGCCACCGTCTGGCTCTCCCGCTTCGTCACCATGCGCGGCGACCGCCGCCTGATCGGCTCGTACAACCTCGGCTCGATGGCCAACGCCATGCCGCAGGCCCTCGGTGCCCAACTGTGGGCGCCCGACCGGCAGATCGTCGCGCTCTGCGGGGACGGCGGGCTGAGCATGCTGCTCGGGGACCTCATGACCATCAAGACGTACCGGCTGCCGGTGAAGCTCGTCGTCTTCGACAACCGCCGCCTGGGCATGGTCAAGCTGGAACAGGAGCAGGCGGGCCTGCCCGAATTCGGCACGGAACTCGACAATCCCGATTTCGCCGCGGTCGCCACGGCCCTCGGCCTGACGGGGATCCGCGTCACCGACCCGGCCGAGCTCCACGAGGGCGTGCGCCGGGTCTTCGAGACGCCGGGGCCGGTCCTGCTGGACGTGCTGACCAACCCGGAGGAAGTGGCCGTGCCCGGCAAACCGACCGTGGCGCAGGGCTGGGGTTTCGCCGTGGCCAAGGCCAAGGAACTCCTGCCGGGCCATGAAGGCTGACGGCCACAAGAGGACGCCGGTCGACCACGAAACGCCCGCGAGCGATGTGCACAACGGGAAAACCGGGGCAGACGCCGTTCAAGAGGTTGGTTGATCCTTTCATTCACACCGGAGGAGTTGTTTTCACGTGACCGAGCATGTGTGGAGTTACAAGTCGACGTCGGGACACCTGGCCGGTACCGATCTCACCGGCTACAAGGTCGAGGCCGTCGACGGAAGCATCGGCAAGGTCGACAAGCACTCCGACGAGGTCGGTGACGCCTACCTGGTGGTCGATACAGGGGTGTGGATCTTCGGCAAGGAAGTGCTTCTGCCGGCCGGCACCGTGATCGCCATCGACCCGGAGCAGCGGACGATCCACGTGGAGCGCACCAAGGAACAGATCAAGGACTCCCCGGAGTTCCACCGGGACACGCACCTCGGCGACGCGCGCTACCGCGAGCAGCTGGCCCTCTACTACGGTCCCGTCGGCCCGTTCGGCGGCCCGTTCGCCTGACGTGCCATGAGGGAGGGGCCCGGACTCGACGAGTCCGGGCCCCTCCCCGTGCCCGGCAACCAGAAGTGCCGTGCCTGTCGGCAGGCTCGGACCCTGATTCGCCGCACCGTCCGCGTACGATCACCTGTTCGGCGGGTGCCCGGCAACCTTTCGGGCTCCGGCGGCAACTGAGGGGTGAACAGTGCACCTCACCCCAAGGAGCCACCGCCCATGACCGCTTCCGCCCACCGCCGCCTCACCGGACGTCGAAGGCTGGCCCTGGCCGGAGCTGCCACCCTGGTCGCCGCCGGACTCGGCGCCGTACCGCTCGTCGCGAAGGCCGATGCCGTGGCACCTGCCGACCTCGCCCACGGCGTGCCGGCCGCCCGGGACGGCTGGGCCGCGAGCGGCTCGGGCACCACCGGCGGCCGTGCCGCGGACGCAGCTCACGTCTTCACCGTCTCCACCCGCGCCGAGCTGGTGAGAGCCTTGGCCGCGAGCCCGGCCGGTGCCCCGCGGATCGTCCGGGTCAAGGGCTTGATCGACGCCGACACCGACGACAGCGGGAAGCCGCAGAGCTGCGCCGACCACGCCGCGGGCACCGGCTACTCGCTCGACTCCTACCTCAAGGCCTACGATCCCGCCGTCTGGGGCCGTGCCAAGGTGCCGTCCGGCACCCAGGAGAACGCCCGCAGGGCGGCCCAGTCCAGGCAGGCCGCCCGCATGGTGTTCACCGTGCCGGCTCGGACCACGCTCATAGGCGTGCCCGGCACCGGAGCGGGCATCACCGGCGGCAGCCTCGTGGTGAAGAACGCCGACAACGTGATCATCCGCAACCTGTCGCTCACCGACGTCCGGGACTGCTTCCCGCAGTGGGACCCGACCGACGGCTCCACCGGCAACTGGAACTCCGCCTACGACGCCGTCAGCCTGCGCGGCGCCACCCATGTCTGGGTCGACCACAACAGCTTCTCCGACGCCCCGCATCCGGACTCCGCCAACCCGGTCCGCTTCGGCCGCGAGTACCAGGTGCATGACGGCGCCCTCGACATCACCAACGCCTCCGACCTCGTCACCGTCGGATACAACACGTTCAGCAACCACGACAAGACCATGCTGATCGGCAGCAGCGACAAGGACACCAAACTGCGGGTGACGCTCCACCACAACGTTTTCCGGGGCATCGTCCAGCGGGCCCCTCTCGCCCGGGTGGGCCAGATCCACCTGTACGACAACTACTACGACACCACGGCATCGGAGGGCTACGCGCACAGCTACAGCGTCAACTCCCGTGCCGGGGCCCAGGTCGTCGCGCAGAACAACTACTGGAAGCTCTCCTCCGACCGGAAGACCTCCCAGCTGCTCAGCGGCGACGGCACCGGAGCCATCGCGGGCAGCGGCAACCTCGTCGGGGGCGCCCCCGTGGATCTGGTCGCCGCCCACAACTCCGCCGACCCCGGGAAGAAGATCAAGACCACCGTCGGCTGGCGGCCCACCCTCACCGCCGGACTGGAACCCGCCGCCGGACTACCGGCGAAGCTGACGGGGAGGGCCGGGAAAGCGGGAGCCGGAGTCCTCACCGAGACCGGCGGCAAGGGTCCCACCCCGTCCGCTCCCACCCCGTCCGGTCCGGCCGGCGGCCGTACGCTGACGGTCGCCGCCGACGGCTCCGCGGCCCACCGCTCCGTGCAGGCCGCCGTCGACGCCGCCTCCGCGGGCGACACCGTCCTCGTCTCGCGCGGCACCTACCGGGAGACGGTGAACGTCCCCGCCTCCAAGCACGGACTGACCCTCAAAGGCGCCACCGGCAACGCCGAGGACGTCGTCATCACCTACGACAACGCCTCCGGCACACCGAAGCCCGGAGGCGGTACGTACGGAACCGCGGGCAGTGCCACCGCGACCTTCTCCGCCAACGACATCACCGTCACCGGTGTCACGGTCGAGAACACGTGGGAGCGGTCGGCGCACCCGGACGTCAGGGACACCCAGGCCGTGGCCGTCAACGCGTCCGGCGACCGCCAGAAGTACCTCAACTCGCGTTTCATCGGACACCAGGACACCGTCCTCAACTGGGCTCCCTCCGCCACCGGCCAGTACCGGCAGTACTTCCGCCACTGCTTCATCGCGGGGGACGTCGACTTCGTCTTCGGCAACGCCACCGCCGTCTACGACCACGTCAACATCACCCTGCGCGACCGGGGCGCCGCGGCCGGCGGCCTGGGCGGATACCTCGCCGCACCGAACACCGACGCGGCCAAGCCGTACGGGATCCTCATCACCGACAGCACGATCAGCAGCCCCGCCCGGCCCGGGACCTACTACCTCGGCCGGCCCTGGCACCCCGGCGCGAGCGCGGTCGGTCAGCTGGTCATCCGCAACACGAGCCTGCCCGCGGCCGTGAAGACAGAGGGGCCGTGGACCGACATGGGGGGCTTCTCCTGGAAGTCCGCCCGGTTCGCCGAGTACGCCAACACGGGCCCCGGCGCCGGAACCGGAGCGAACCGGCCGCAGCTCGCCCCGGACCGGGCCGCGGCCCACACCGCCCGCGCCTACCTGGCCGGCACCGACGGCTGGAACCCGACGGACTGATGGGCGTCACCGTGCGGACCAGGCGCCGGCGAACCGAAGTGCCCGAACGAACGCGCGAACGGACTGCCGCCCTCCGGCACCTGCCTGAGAACGCACCCACCTGCCCGACCGGGCCCGCATGCCGGCCCGGGTCGAGCGCGGCATGGCCCGTCCTTCGCCTGCCCCGCCGTTGCGGGCAGGCGGGGTGGTGGGTGGGCTTCGACGCGGCGAGCCCGCACCCCGGGCCGGGGTGCGGGCTCGCTCGGATTCGGGCCGCCGGGATCAGGCGGGGCGGCCGCCGAAGGGGGCGCCGGTGCCGTAGTAGGTGCCCAGCTCTTCCCGGTAGCCGACGTCGCCCAGGTGCTTGTCCCGGTGGAACTCGGGGGCGGCCTTGATCTGTTCCTTGGTGCCGGCGACGAAGACCTTCCTGTCCTCGGGGTCGATCCTGACGACGGTGCTCGCCGGCAGCAGGACCTCCTTGCCGAAGATCCATACGCCGGTGTCGACCACAAGGTAGGCGTCACCGACCTCGTCGGAGTGCTTGTCGACCTTGCCGATGTGCCCGTCGGTCGCCTCGACCTTGTAGCCGGTCAGGTCCGTACCGGCCAGGTGGCCCGCGGTCGGCTGGTAACTCCACACATGTTCAGTCACGCGAAAACAACTCCTCCGGTCAATGGGGGGCGACGAGGAAGTGCTTCTCCGTCGACCCTCCTTGTGCCGTACGCGGTGCTCGGCGGATGTACTGCGTTCCGCCGGGACTTCGCCTGCCCGGCTTTCACCGCTTCACTCGCCCGGATCGAATGCGGACCGGGACGGCCCCCGCCGCACGCCCGGTGCCGCTCACGTCGCCGGGTACCCCCCGACCGCCCGGCGATGGGCCACGTGCCCGCCCAGGGCACCGGTGAGCGCGACGGCGGCCAGGCCGCCGAGGGACCACAGTCGGCCCTTCGCCGGGCGGCCGCGCAGCCGCGACGTCAGGGACAGGGCGTAGCAGGCCACCGCAGCCGCGTTCGAGGCCGCGTGGGCCAGGCCGACCCGGGCCTGTTCGGGAGGCAGGTCCGCCCAGTCGACCCAGCCGGCCACCGCTGCCGGGGCGATCCCGGCCAGTCCGACGGCGGTGAGGGTCTTGCTCGCACGCTGCGTCCCGGGTACGAGGTCCAGCACGGCCGACGAGAGCCAGCATCCGATGGGTACCTGCACCAGCACGGGATGCAGCGGGTGCCCGAGCGGTCTGCCACGCAGCAGATCACGCATCCCGCCCAGGGGTAGCGCGTGGATGCCCCGCTGGAGCACCCTGATCGCCGGATCGGCCACCGTGGTCCGTTCGAGCCGGTCCAGCGCGGTCAGCCACCGGGTCGAGGCGTTGTCGAGTACTGCGGTCCGCCCGGTCACGGCCGAGGCGTCGGGGGTGTGGGAGTGCATACTCGACGCCTACCCGGTGTCACGCCGCGATCCCGCCCGGGTCCTCATTGGCACCCGAACGACCGGCCCTGACCCTGTGTACCCGGTGGGGTGGTGGTGACACTGTTCGCCGGGCGGCATGCCCCCGTGCAGGCGACCTCCCCTACGCCGAACGCTCACGCTTCTCCAGCCTGTCGGGCGACCCCGGCCGGCACGACGGCGTCGAACTCGACGGAGCGGGCGGTGGCGATGGTCTGCTGAAGGGCGAACCGGGAGGGAATCCGGTAGGGAATCCGGGAAGGAGATGTCCCGTGAGCCCGTCGATCGTGGGTAGGCGCGAGCCATGATTCCTACCGAAATTCTCGCGGCCGAAGGCCAAGGAGCACTTTTCCTCATGTTCGCCGGCGTCGTCGTGGTCGTCCTTTTGGTCGGCGCGTTCTGGTACGGCAGCCGACGCAACGCGCGGCGCCGGGCCCCTGTCCGGCCGGCCGAGCAGAATCCCGTGGCGCGGGGGCGCGAGGATTCGTGGCGGACGCCGGACGGGAACGCCGGCGACCAGGCGCCCCGCGTGTGAGCCGGCCCGGTGCGCTCCGGGACGCGAAGTACCGAGTGGCCGCCCGTGGGAATACCGGAAAAGGTCGATATCCGTCTGATCCTCTGAAGATCGACGAGAATTCGGGTGGGCCGCTCAGTTCGGGGCAGCCGCAGGGCGCCGGTCGATTTCAGCGGTCCGCTCCGCGGGCCGCATACGAATCCGGGAGGTACGCGGTGCCCGCCACAGCCCTGTCCTTGCCCCCGCTCCCGGTCGCCCTGATGGCCCTGCCGGGCGTCTACCAGCCGCAGGCGGACACCCTTCTCCTCGCGCAGGCGCTCGCCCAGGAGGAGCTCGGGCCGCGGACCGACGCGCTGGAGATCGGTACGGGCACCGGCGCGCTGGCACTGCACGCCGCGGGCAGGGGAGCGCGGGTCACGGCGGTCGACGTCTCCTGGCCCGCCGTGGTCACGGCGCGGCTGAACTCCTTGCGCCGACGGTTGCCGCTGCGCGTCCTGCACGGCGACTTCGCGGCGCGCACCGCGGGCTGTCGCTTCGACCTGGTGGTCACCAATCCGCCGTACGTCCCGGCCCCGGGGGTCCGGCTGCCGTCGCGCGGGCCGGAGCGTGCCTGGGACGCCGGTCCCGACGGGCGCGGGGTCATCGACCGGATCTGCGCCGGCGCCCCGACCCTGCTGCGTCCCGGGGGTGTCCTGCTCATGGTGCACTCGGCGATGTGCGGGGCCGAGGAGAGCCTCGACCGCCTGACCGGGGCGGGGCTGGCCGCCGAGGTCACGGCGAGTGCCTCGGTGCCGTGGGGCCCCGTACTGCGTTCGCGACGGGCCTGGCTGGAGCGGCGGGGTCTGGCGGCAGCAACCGACGAGTGGGAAGAGCTGGTGATCATCCGTGCCCAGTCCCTCTGACAGCCCCCGGGCCCCCGTCCCGACTCCCGTCCCGGCCACCGTCCCGATCCCCGTCCGGACGCCGGCCCGCCGGGTGTCGGTGGACCCGCAGGGCCCGGTCCTGATCGAGGGCCCGGTCGAGATCGTCCTGGACGACGGCAGGGTCGCCCGGTCCGACCGCTTCGTGGTCGCGGTATGCACCTGCCGCCGCAGCCGTGCCTACCCCTGGTGCGACACCAGCCACCGCTGTCGTGAGCGGGGCGGCCCGCCTCCCGAGGACAGGAACCCGCGATGACCCCTCCGAGCCCGAGCACCACGACGACCGCCGCCGGCCCCGGCCTGGTCGAAGCACGGGGCGAGCTGTCCCGTGCCGTGACGCAGGCCCTGCGATCCGGTGGCCCGCCGGTGTACGCCACGGGGTCCGTGCCGAAGGCGGATCCGTGGGGTGAGGACCTCCAGCTCGCCCTCTACCTGCTGTACGAATTGCACTACCGCGGCTTCGACGGCGTGGACGACGAGCGCGAATGGGACCCGCAACTGTTGCGGCTGCGCCGGTCGATGGAGACCCGCGTGCTGCACGCCCTGCGCACCGAGCTGCCCGACGCGCCGCGGACGGTCGAGGAAGCCTTCGCCCCGCTCCTCGTCGAGCCCGTGGACCTCTCCGGCAGTCTCAGTCACCACCTGGAAACCGAGGGCGAGCTATGGCAGTTGCGTGAGTACGCCGCCCTGCGCTCCCTCTACCACCTCAAGGAGGCCGACCCGCACGCCTGGGTCATCCCGCGGCTCACCGGACGGGCCAAGGCGGCGATGGTGGCCATCGAGTACGACGAGTTCGGCGCCGGCCGCGCCGACCGTATCCACGCACAGCTCTTCGCGGACCTCATGGCCGACCTGGAACTGGATCCCGCCTACGGCCGCTACCTGGACCACGCGCCGGCGCCGCTGCTCGCGACCGTGAACCTGATGTCCCTGTTCGGGCTCCACCGCGCCCTGCGCGGCGCACTCGTCGGCCACTTCGCGTGCGTCGAAGTCACCTCGTCGCCCGGGTCCAGGCGCCTGGCCAAAGCCATGCGGCGCTGCGGAGCGGGCCCTTCGGCCGAACACTTCTACGCGGAGCACGTCGAAGCCGACGCCGTCCACGAACAGGTGGTGCGCCACGAGGTGATCGGAGGTCTGCTGGCCGACGAGCCGGACCTGGAGGCTGACATCGCGTTCGGGTGTGCGGCGACCGTCCTGTTGGAGGACCGCCTCGCGACCCACCTCCGCAAGGCCTGGGACCAGGGGCGCAGCGCTCTGCGGTCGCCCGTGCCGGGGACGAGACCGGGGACGAGGCCGGGGACGAGGCCGGGGCCGTGAGGGCGGGCTCTCGACCACGAAGGGAGCGGCGCGTCGGCCTCTTCAGGCACGGCGCGCCGCTCCCTTCGGCGGGTGGCGCATCGACAAGGTTCTGCGGAACGACGAAGGCCGCCTGCCGTCAGCGGTGCGCGGCCCGGTGGCCGAACCAGTGGCCTCGACCGCGGGGGACGTCGGTCGCCGGAGCACCGGCCTCGGCGCGGGGCACGTCACCCGTCGGAGCACCGGCCCCGGCGCGGGCATCGTCGCGCTGCTTGATCAGATCGTCGCGCTCGCGGTCGACGGCGGCGGCCTCACGGCGTGATGTGCTGAGTTCCCGGCGGGCCTGCGCCGAGCGACGGGCCGAACGACGGGCGCCCATCATGACCAGAGTCAGGCCCAAGAGGGCGACGGCTCCGACGATGATTCCGCTCAGAAAGAGGGATCCGGTCGAACCGGTGACGTGGTAGCCGAAAATCGAGAAATCGCCGCCGACGCCGAGATCGTGGCCCGCGCCGGTATTGCCGAATACGCCGGCCAGGCCGACGATGACGGCGGCGATCAGAATGACGAGTCCGAGGATGAGAATCATGGAATTTCTCCTTGGCTGCGCGCCCGAACAAGCCGCCGGACACGGCTGGCGTCTACCCCGGTTGTGCACCGTCACGCCAAAACGGAGGACGTCGGTCCTGTCATCGGCGTGCTTCTCCTCGCCATTCGCTTCGTGACGGGAATTCCGATCCTTCGGACCGTCCTCATTCCGCTGGCCGTCGGACCGGTCGCCGGTTCCAGGAAGCGGCCGGTCACGCCGTCAGGGAACGCGCAGCGCCAGTACGACGACATCGTCCCCGGGCGCCGGGTCCGCCGGCCTGTTGCTGATCAGGTGGAGCAGTTCGGGCAGCGGAAGGTCACCATGGCGGGCGAGCAGGGAGACGAGCTGCGCCAGGGAGGCATCGATGTCGTGGCCACGGCGTTCGATGAGCCCGTCGGTGTAGAACAGCAGCGTCGAGCCCGGGGGCAGACCGCGCCGGGCCTCGGTGCGGTGGAACGGCCCGAGGTCACTGTGGAGGAGGATGTCGTGCTCCTCCAGGAGGGCCACCCGGCCGTCGGGGGTACGGAGCAGTGGCGGCGGGTGGCCGGCGTTGGACCAGGTCAACGTCCAGCCGGGACCGCCGTCGGCGAGGTCGAGGCGTGCGTGGACCAGCGTGCCGCCGGCCTCGAGGGGCAGGATCGAACAAGCGGTATCGAGGGCGGTCAACGCCGTGGCCGGGCTGTACGGCGGGTGGTCGAGGGTGGCCTGCCGCAGCATGCTGCGGATCTGGCCCATGATCGTGGCGGCGTGCGTGTCGTGGCCGGTGATGTCACCCACCGTCACCATGAGGGCTCCGGGTGCGCCGCCGGATGAGGCGGGCGGCAGGTGGTAGGCGTCGTACCAGTCCCCACCGATCATGTCGCCGACCGCGGCCGGCTCGTACAGGGCGCTCATCTCGATGCGGTCGGCCACGGGGAGGTCGGTGAGCATGGCTTCCTGGAGCTGCCTGGCCACGGAGGTGCGTTCGTCGAGGTGCAGGGCACGCTCCACCGCCTGCGCGATGTAACCGGACGCGGCGATGAGCGTGGCCCGCTCCGTGACGCCCACCTCGTGCCGCTTGGTCCAGCAGACGGCGAGCACGCCCAGCAGGGCGCGGCTGCCCCAGAGCGGCAGGCACAGAACGGTGGTGAAGCCCATGCGGTCGGAGAAGCCGACCGCCTCGGGGCTGTACCCGGCGACGAGCGCCTCACGGTCCGGCACGAAAACCGCCCGCCGTTCCCGCATGGCCCGGGTGCTCGGGAACTCCGCGCTCACGGGCAGCGTGAGAACCTCCCGTTCCACCGAGTGCTCCACGTCGGGGTCGGCAATCCGGTGCAGTTCGTCCTTGTCGGCGACCAGCAGGCCGACGTACGAGGGCTTCCCGGCACCGACGAAAAGGTCCCGCAGCCGGCGCCGGACGTCCTCCAGCCCGGACGTCTGGGCCAGTTCCTCCGATGCCCTCAGCAGCAGCTCGGCATGATCCATGCCGGTCTGGGCCTCCTGCTCCAGGCGCTCCGCGTCACCGCGGGCGCGCTCGGCGGCGGCCCGTGCGGTCTCCAGCACCTTCTGCGCGGACCGGCTCTGCGCCGACAGGATGCGCAGGCGCAGATCGGCGGAGCAGGCAGCGGCCAGATCCTTCAGGTCGGTCAGCTCGCCGTCACTCCACGTCCGCGGCTCGTGGTCGAAGGCGCACAAGGAGCCCAGCACCAGCCCGGCGGCATCGGTCAGCGGCATCCCCGCATACGCGACGAGCCCGAGATCCCCGATGGCCGGGTTGGTACGGAGCCGGTCGTCGGCGCGGGCATCGGGCACGACCAAGGGCTGCCCGGAGGTCACCACGTACCGGCAGAGCGAGTGCGACAGCGGCAGCGCGCGGCTCCCCGCCCAGGGCTCCGGCAGACCGAACTGGCCGGGCAGGATCTGCCGCTCCTCCTCGACGAGCGAAACGAAGGCCACCGGCACGCGGAGCAGTCGTGAAACCAGGCGGGCGAACCGGTCCATCCCGGTGTCGGAGGCTGCCGAGAGCCCGGCCGGCCTCACGGCGCGCCACTGTGCGCTGCCCGGGTCCGCTTCGGATTCCTGGCCCTGTTTCGGCATCTGTCCTCCGGCCGCGCTGTCCCGAAGCCCTCAAAGGCATGGTAGGCCGGCGGAGGGCCCCTTCGCCGGTCCATGGTGACAAGGGCGCGTGCGTCGAACGGGCCGGCTCCCACCCGTCCGAGGCCGCGTGTGGTGAAAGGCGGTACTGCGCTCCTGGGCGAACGAGGTCAGGCGGAGTCTTTCGGGGCGCCCCTGGCTTCTGATACTTCAGGCTGTTGCCGCCGACCCGTCCTCGTCTCGGTCACGCCAGGTCCCTCAGGCCTTCGACCTGGCGTCGATCTCGGCGATCAGGCCCTCGATGAGGCCCTTGATCTCGTCGCGGATGGGGCGGACGGCCTCGACGCCCTGGCCGGCCGGGTCCTCGAGCTGCCAGTCGAGGTAGGTCTTGCCGGGGAAGTACGGGCAGGCATCCCCGCAGCCCATCGTGATGATGTAGTCCGAGGCCTGGGCGGCCTCGGGGGTGAGGACCTTCGGCTTCTGGTCGGAGATGTCGATGCCCAGCTCGGCCATGGCGGCGACTGCGGAGGGGTTGATCTGCTCGCCGGGCACGGAGCCGGCGGAGCGGATCTCGACGCGGTCGCCGGCGAGGTGGCGCAGGAACCCGGCCGCCATCTGGGAGCGGCCCGCGTTGTGGATGCAGACGAACAGGACGGAGGCGGCAGGAGCGGAGGACATCTGTTCTTCCTTGGGGTGAGGCGACTGCGGTGGGGAGCCGCGGGGCGTGAGGGGCGAGCTGGGTGAGCAGCTCGGTGATGTGGGCGTCGTTCGCCTCGATGGCCTCGATGGCGTCGAGGATGTCGCGGACGACGACGATCGGCGCTCCGTCGGGGTCGGCGACAGGCCGGTCGAGGTAGCGGCGACCCGGCACCACGGGGCAGGCGTCGCCGCAGCCCATCGTGATCCCGATGTCGGCAGCCTGGACGACTCTTCGGTCAGCGGCTTGGGGTAGGCGTTCGGCGGTGACCGTTCGGCGGGCACGACCAGGTGCGTACGGATCCGTGCGTGCTCGGCGAGACGTGTGCAGGAGTCGGCGAGCAGGCCCAGCACCGTTTCCGGCGCGAAGTGGCGGCGCATCGGGTGGCGAGGCGGGTGGCGAGGCGGGCGGCCCCTGCGGCCAGGTGTTCGTCCGGCACGAGGGTCGAGGAGGGCGTGGGCATGGCGATCCATTTCAAAGGAGCCAATAGGTCAGTGCAGGATGGTGTCAGCCCCAACTGATGTGACAGTATCAGTCCATGATGACGTCAGTCGACACTGATCTGATCCGGGTGCTGGCCGACCCGCTCAGGCTCCGGATCGTGACCCTGCTCGCCCGCGAGACGCTCTGCACCACCCACCTCGTGGAGGAGACGGGTGCCAAGCAGACGAACCTCTCCAACCACATGAAGGTGCTGCGCGAGGCCGGGGTCGTGGAGACGGAGCCATGCGGCCGGTACATCTACTACCGCCTGCGCCCGGAGGTCATCGAAGCCCTCGCCGGTCAGTTCGCCGACCTCGCCCGGACCGCGCGAGCCGCCGCGGAAGCGAACCTCAAGCGGTCCTGCCCCTAAGCCCTCGCGGCCTTGTCCGCCCTGCCTCACCTGCCCGAGGAGAACCTGTCTTGACCGCCACCGAGCCCGTCGCGAGCGACGCCCTGGCCGCCGACCCGGCTCCGCAGCCCGCGCCCGGCGCGACCCCGCCCCGTACTCCTCTGATTGCCCGTGCTGCCGCCGAACTGGTCGGCACCGCCGCCCTGGTCGCGATCGTGGTCGGCTCCGGCATCCAGGCCACCGAGCTCACCGACGACGTCGCTCTCCAACTGCTGGCCAACTCCACCGCCACCGTCTTCGGCCTCGGCGTACTGATCGCCCTCCTCGGCCCGGTCTCCGGCGCCCACTTCAACCCCGCAGTCACCCTGGCCGAGTGGTGGACCGCCCGCCGCGGTGGCGCCGGTGTGAACGCGCGCGAGCTCGCCGTCTACGTGCCCTCGCAGATCGCCGGTGCGCTCGCGGGTGCGATCCTCGCCGACGCGATGTTCGGGGAGCCGCTGGTGAAGTGGTCACAGCACGACCGCTCCGCCGGCAACCTCCTCCTCGGCGAGGTGGTCGCCACCGCGGGCCTGATCCTGCTGATCTTCGGCCTCGCGCGTACGGACAGGCTCCGTTTCGCGCCGGTCGCGGTCGCCTCCTATATCGGCGCCGCGTACTGGTTCACCTCCTCCACCTCCTTCGCCAACCCGGCCGTCACGATCGGCCGCGCCTTCACCGACACCTTCGCGGGCATCGCCCCGGCGTCGGTTCCCGGCTTCATCGCCATGCAGCTGATCGGTGCCGCGGTAGGCCTGGCCTTGGTGGCGGTCATCTTCATGCGCGGCAAGACCGGCTCCGGGACGCCCGCAGCATGACGCGGCGCACCGACGTGGTGGTGATCGGCGGCGGCCGGTCCGGGCCACCACCTGCGCAGCCTGGGCATCGAGCACGTCCTCCTCGACGCCCGGACGACGCCCGGACGGCGCCCGGCGGAGCTTGACGGCACACATGGGACTCCCTGCGCCTGTTCTCCCCGGCGCAGTACTCCTCCCTGCCCGGTCGGCTCATGCCGGTCCAGCCCGGCCGGACCTACCCCGACGTGCGGCATGTCGTCGACCACCTCGCCCACTACGAGAAGCTCTACGACCTGCCCGTGCACCGCGGGGCCCGGGTGGAAGCGGTCCACCGCGACGGCGCCTTCCCGCGCGTCGCGACGGACAGCGGCGACCGGCAGGCCCGCGCGGTCGTCAGCGCCACCGGCCCTGACCCCGCCCCGCTCCAACGGGCGGAAAGGACCGAAGGCCCGGTGACGTCAGTCGTGCCGGGGCCGCGGCCGGCCGGGCATCAGCTTCGGGGAAGGCCGTCGGCCGGCGGCCCGGGACTCGTCGAGACCTCCGAGCCGCCCCCGGAGCCGCGCCTCGGTCCGCACCGCGGTCACGCCGTCTTCACGGCGCCGGCCAGCAGCGCGCCCATGGCGGCGAGCACGGACGGCTCGACCCGGTAGTACACCCACGTACCCCGGCGCTCGGAGGACAGCAGCCCGGCCTCTTTCAGCTTCTTCAGGTGGTGGGAGACGGTGGGTTGGGAGACGCCGACGTCGGAGATGTCGCACACGCACGCCTCCCCGCCCTCGTGGGAGGCGACGGCGGAGAACAGGCGCAGCCGCACGGGGTCACCGAGGGCCTTGAACATCTTCGCCGCGACCTCGGCCTCCTCGGCCGACATCGGGCGCTCGTTCAGAGGCGGGCAGCAGGCCGCGACGGCGTCGGGCTCCAGCAGCGGCAGAACCTTCACATTCGACATACGTCTATGTTGACATACATCGAACCAAGGCGGCAGGGGGCGGTCGCCGGTCGGGTAGGTGATGACCTCGTCCCGGTGCGGACAGCGGTCCGAACCCCGCAAAAATAGATGAACGTCTATGTTGACGTCTATCGATATGGATGCCATGCTGATCACGCAAGCCATAGACAAACTTCGATATACGAGGGAGTCGTGATGAACGAGCCGGCCACCCCCACCAGCCCGAACCCCGCCGAGGCAGGTTCCTGTTGCGGCCCCACCCCCGCACGGTCCGCCGCCGAGGTGGCGCCCGCCCAGTCCTCACCCTGTTGTGGCACCAGCGAGGGCGCGCAAGCAGCCGGAGCCTGCTGTGCCCCGCAGGCCAAGAGCGAAGCCGTCGCCACCGGCGCCGGCTGCTGCTGACCACCTGAAAGCCCCCGCCCAGCCGCCCGCCCGCACGAAGACCCGGAGACATGCCATGAGCGAGACCACCACCGAGCTGCCCGTCGTCGTCATCGGGGCCGGCCCCGCCGGACTCGCGGCCGCGGCCCACCTCCTCGACCGCGACATCACGCCCCTCGTCCTGGAAGCCGGCCCGCTCGCCGGGGCCGCCGTGCGCGAGTGGGCTCACGTGCGGCTGTTCTCCCGCTGGGGCGAGCTCGTCGACCCGGCCGCCGAGAAGCTCCTGGCCCCGACCGGCTGGACCAAGCCCGCCGAGGACACCTACCCCTCCGGAGGTGACTGGGCCGAGCGCTACCTCCAGCCGCTGGCCGACGTGCTCGGCGAGCAGGTCCGCTACGGAGCGCGCGTCACCGGCGTCTCCCGCACCGGCCGCGACCGCATCGTCGACGCCGACCGCGACACCCAGCCCTTCGTCGTCCACTACGAGAACGCCGAGGGCCACGAGCACCGCCTCTTCGCCCGCGCCGTCATCGACGCCTCCGGCACCTGGTCCACCCCCAGCCCCGCCGGCGGCAGCGGACTCGCCGCCCTCGGCGAGAAGACCGCCGCCGACCACATCACCTACCGGGTCCCGGACCTGAAGGACCCCGCCGTCCGCGCCCGCTACGCCGGGAAGCGCACCGCCGTCATCGGCTCCGGCGCCTCCGCCTTCACCGCCCTCGCCTACCTCGCCGATCTCGCCAAGTCCGACGACGGCCAGGGGACGCACGCCACGTGGATCCTGCGCCGAGGGATCTCCGGCTCCACCTTCGGCGGCGGCGAAGCCGACCAACTCCCCGCCCGCGGCGCCCTCGGCCTGGCGGCCAAGGCAGCGGTCGACAGCGGCTACGCCGACGCGGTCACCGGCTTCCGCACCGACACCGTCGAGCGCACCGAAGACGGCCACGTGATCCTCATCGGTGAGGACGGACGCCGCCTCGACCCGGTCGACGAGGTCATCGTCCTCACCGGCTTCCGCCCTGACCTGTCCTTCCTCGGCGAGCTGCGCCTGGGCCTGGACGAGCGCCTCCAGGCCCCGACCGCGCTTGCTCCGCTGATCGACCCCAACCAGCACTCCTGCGGCACGGTCTACCCCCACGGCGTGAACGAGCTCGCCCACCCCGAGAAGGACGTCTACCTCGTCGGCATGAAGTCCTACGGCCGCGCCCCCACCTTCCTCGCCATGACCGGCTACGAGCAGGTCCGCTCCATCGCCGCCCACCTCGCCGGCGACCAGGAAGCCGCCGAGCGCGTCGAACTCACCCTCCCCGAGACCGGGGTGTGCGGCGGTGCAGGCCTCTTCGACGAGCCGGAAGCCTCCGAGCGGAACGACGGTGGAGGCTGCTGCGCAGCCCCGGCCACCCTCACCATCGGCGCCGCGCCCGCCTCCTCCGGCGGCTGCTGAGGTGACCGACCTTCAAAGCGGCGGGGCCGCGACCGGGATGGGGGTCCGGTCGCGGCCCCGCGCCGTCCTGCCCGCCCTCTGCCTCACCCAGATCACCAGCTGGGGCATCGTCTACTACGCCTTCCCCGTCCTCAACCCGGCCATCACCGCCGACACCGGCTGGAGCGCGGGGGCGACCACCGCCGCGTTCTCCGCCGCCCTCGTCGTCTCCGCCGTCGCCGGGATCTACGTCGGCCGCGTACTGGACCACCGTGGGCCCCGCACCGTCATGACGGCCGGCTCCTTCCTGGGAGCCCTGAGCCTGCTGGTCATCGCCGCAGCCCCCACCCTGGCCGTCTTCTTCGCCGGATGGCTGCTCGCCGGAGCGGCCATGGCCGCCATCTTCTACCAGCCCGCCTTCGCCGCCCTCACCCGCTGGTGGGCACCCGACCACGTCCGCGCCCTCACCATCGTCACCCTCGCCGGCGGACTCGCCTCCACCGTCTTCGCACCCCTGACCGCGATACTCGCCGCCCACATGTCCTGGCGCGCCACCTACACGGTGCTCGCCGCCATCCTCGCCGCCCTGACCATCCCCACCCACGCCCTCGCGTTGAAAGCCCCCTGGCCACCGGCTCCGCCGAGCCCGCCGCACATCACCGGCGGCCACGAGCAAGTCGTGCGCAGCCGGGCGTTCTTGATGCTGGCCGTCACCTTCGCCCTGTCGGCGTTCGCGATGTACGCGGTCGTCATCGGCCTCGTCCCGCTCCTGATCGAACGCGGCTTCACCACCACGCAGGCCGCATGGGCCTTGGGCCTCGGCGGCGCGGGCCAGACCCTCGGCCGCACCCTCTACGCGTACCTCGCCCGCCACCTCGGCGTCACCGCCCGCACCGTCACCCTGATCGCCCTCGGCGCCCTCACCACCGCAGCACTGGCCACCGTGGCCGGCCCCTACGCCCTGCTCGTCGCCCTATCCGTCCTCGCCGGGGTGATCCGCGGCAACCTCACCCTCCTCCAGGCCACCGCCGTCACCGACCGCTGGGGCACCACCCACTACGGCCGACTCTCAGGCCTCCTCGGCGCACCGGCCCACGCCGCGGCCGCCCTCGCCCCCTTCGCCGGCGCGGTCCTGGCCGGCCCCCTCGGCGGCTACCCCGCACTGTTCGCCCTGCTCGCCGGTCTGTCGATCACCGCCGCCGTCACAGCATTCGGGACTCGTCCGGGCAACGGCGACGGCCCGCAGGGCTGAGGCCGGGCCGGCCGAGTACGGATCGACGAACCGGCCGGCCGGCACTCGAGACGCGTCGCTGACCTGGGGCTTCGTCCACGGCGCCGGCCGCCGGCCACCGGACGACGGCGGACGTCACCACCTTGTGTGGTCGTGGCGCTACGTCATTTCATCAAGGACCGGAAGGCCGGAGACACGACCGGTGACGGAGCGAAGGGCGTCCGGTTCGGCGCGAAGCCGGTCACCCGCCGGTTCGCCGGTGCTCTCCGGATTGCCGCGCCGGAATACAGGGGCGTTCTACCATGAAAGACAAAGTCTTCTTCATCCCCGCACCTGCTCACGGCGAGACGGTAGGGAGGCCGGCATGGAGTTCGGCACCGGATCCGGGGGAGTGGACGGCGCGCGCTATCTGCCGATTTCCGAGCACGGCCTGATCGGTGATCTTCGCACCGCCGCGCTCGTCGGGACCGACGGAACGATCGACTGGTACTGCTGCCCACGCTTCGACGCGCCGAGCGTCTTCGCGTCCATCCTCGACGCCGACAAAGGCGGATCGTGGGAGCTGGCCGCCGATGTGCCGGCGCGTACCCGGCAGTTCTACTTCCCCGACACCAACGTCCTGATCACACGGTTCTACGCGGCCGACGGGGTGGCGGAGATCCAGGACTTCATGCCGGTCGTCGACGAGTCGCGCGAGGCGGCCCGGCACCGGCTGATCCGTCGGGTGATATGCGTGCGGGGCACCCTCCCCTTCAGGACACGGATAGCCCCTCGCTTCGGCTACGGCGCCGAAGCGCACACCGTACGTACGCAGGTCCACGAAGCCGTCTTCGAGGCGCCCTCGATCTCACTGGCACTGACCTCCACCGTGCCGCTCGAAAGCGACGGAACGGACGTGGGGTCGCACTTCAAGCTCCTCGAAGGCGAGTCCGTGGTCTTCGCCCTCGACAAGATCAGCGATGACGTCCGCCCGCAGGCCTGTCCGCACGCCGAGGCGGAGGAGCAGTTCGAGGCGACGGTCCGGTTCTGGCGCCACTGGCTGGGCCGCTCGCGCTATCGCGGCCGATGGCGGGAGATGGTGCACCGCTCCGCGCTGGTGCTCAAGCTGCTCACCTATGTGCCGACCGGTGCGATCGTGGCCGCACCGACGACCAGCCTGCCCGAGCGGGTCGGCGGTGAGCGCAACTGGGACTACCGGTACGTGTGGGTCCGCGACGCCGCCTTCGCCATCTACGCCATGCTCCGCCTGGGCTTCACGTCGGAGGCCGAGGCGTTCATGGGCTTCGTGTCCGACCGGGGCATCATGCGGGGCGTCGGCCCCACCGGTCCGCTGCAGATCATGTACGGCATCGACGGGCGCACCGACCTGCCCGAATCCGAGCTGCTCCACCTCGAAGGGCACTTGGGATCCGCTCCGGTGCGGGTCGGGAACGCCGCCACCAAGCAGCTCCAGCTGGACATCTACGGCGCGCTGATCGATTCGGTCTACCTCTACGACAAGTGGGGGCAGCCCATCAGCAGTGATCACTGGGACGAGGTCGGCGCGGTGGTGGACTGGCTCTGTGACCACTGGGACCAGCCCGACGAGGGCGTCTGGGAGACCCGGGGCGGCCGGCGGAACTTCGTCTACTCGAGGCTGATGTGTTGGGTGGCGATCGAACGGGCCGTCCGGATGGCCAACCGGCGCGGCCTGCCCGCCGATCTTCCGCGCTGGCAGCGGAGCCGGGACGAGATCTACCGGCAGATCATGCGGGAGGGCTGGTCGGCGAAGCGCGGTGCGTTCGTCCAAGGGCTGGGGGACGACGTACTCGACGCCTCCGTGCTGATGATGCCGATGGCCAAGTTCATCTCGCCCACCGACCCGAAATGGCTCTCGACCCTGGATGCGCTCACCGCGGATCTGGTCTCCGACTCGCTGGTCTACCGCTACGACCCGGAAGCCAGCCCGGACGGCCTGCGAGGCGCCGAGGGCACGTTCTCGATCTGCTCCTTCTGGTACGTCGAGGCGCTCACGCGTGCCGGACGCCTGGAGGATGCCCGCCTGGCCTTCGAAAAGATGCTCACCTACGGCAACCACCTCGGCCTCTACGCGGAGGAGATCGGCCGGAGCGGCGAACAACTCGGCAACTTCCCGCAGGCGTTCACCCACCTCTCGCTCATCAGCGCCGCCTTCAATCTCGACCGCGCGCTCGGCTGAGTGCCTGGGCCGACCTGGCCGACGGGTACGGCTACCGGGGCCGGCGGCCCTGGCCCATGGCGAACGCGACGAGGATCCCGGCGAGTCCTGCCCATACGACGCCTTCGCCGCCGGCTTGCCGCCAGCCCAGCAGGCCGAGGAACAGGGCGGTGATCGCTCCCGCCGAGAGCGCGCGGGAGTCGGAGAGGAACGACCACTGCCGGCGGCCGCTTCCGGGCTCCCTGAGCTCGGCGACGGCGGTTCTGACGACCACGGCCGCGATCACGATCGCGGCGACGACGAGTGTCGTTCCCACTTCCGCTCCTGACGTCAGTGACCTGGGGTGGCTTCCTGGTGCGCGGTGAGGGTCCGCTGGTGGATGTCGGGGATGCCGTCCGCGTCGACGTCCACCGTCTCCTCCTCGTACAGGTGTCGGTAGGGAAGGCGAGTCCACCGATGAGCAAGGCCACTGTGAAGCCTATGCCCGCGAGGACGGAGAGGCAGAGCACGTCCGCCCGGGCGAGGTCGGGATCGGGGCGGGCTCCGGTGAAGCGGGCGGCGAGGTAGGTACCGGCGAAGATGCCGATCACCTTCCCGGCGGCGAGGCCGATGACGACGCCGAGCGGCTCGGGCGTGGTGAACACCTTGGCGCGGGCGGGGCCGGAAATGCCGACTCCCGCGGCGAAGAGGGCGAAGAGGGGAACGGCCACGCCCGCGGAGAACGGGTGCAGGAGGTGGGAGACCCGGCTCGCCGGGGGATCGCTGCTGAAGAAGACCCGCAAGATCAGGATCGCGCCGAGGTCGTCGACGACGGCCAGGGTCAGGAGGTAGGCGCGCAGAGCGGCGGGCAGGTGGGTGGAGATGACCGAAGGAGACGACCCAGGACGCCGACCGGACTTCGCGGCACACCCCGCGCCCAGCCGAAAACAGCCACTTTGGGGCGTTCTTTGTGCTCCAGTCGGTGCTGTCCATCTCACCAGGGGGCTTCCCACCTGCTGAAACACGGATGAGCCTCGGCTGCGCCAGCGGCGTGGGGGTGCCGGAAGTGGATCACTACCCGGCATCCTGTGGCGGTGTCCACGATACCCACGCACCCCCAACAGCCCCACGCCGCAGGCCGGATGGTCGTCTGCGGCGACGACGGCCTCGCCCGCCGACTGGCAGCCGAGCTGCGCGACGTCTACCGGGAGCGCGTGACCCTCGTGGCCCCCGCGACCGGCGAGCCCGAGCCGAGTGCGGCGCGGCGGCCGGGCCTCCTGGGGCGGGTGCCCGTCGCGAGGGGGCGATCCCAGGCCGGGACGCGACCTGCCGACGACGCACTGCGGCTGCTGGACGCGGTGGAGCCGGACGAGGAGGTGCTGGCCGCGGCCGGGGTGGCGGATGCCGCCGCGCTGGCTCTCGTCTACGAGGACGACGAGAGGAACGTACGGGCCGCCCTCGTGGCGCGGCGGCTGAACCCCAGGTTGCGTCTGGTGATCCGCCTCTACAACCGCAAGCTCGGCCAGCACCTGGAGGAACTCCTGGACCAGGCCGCACTCGTCGCCGAGCCCGGCATCGACCTGCGCGAGCTGGACTCCTCGACGACGGTCCTCTCCGACGCGGACACGGCCGCGCCGGCCCTCGCCGCCTCGGCGATCGTCGGCACCAGCAAGGTGATTCAGGCGGATGGGCTGATCCTCCGCGCGGTGGAGCGACAGCCGCCCGGGCGGGGCGAGGTGGCCGACCCGGGCCTGTGCACCCTGGCCCTCCTGTCGGCGACCACGAACGACCCGACGGGAACCGAGGGCTCCGAACTGAGCGGGGCCCGCGGCCCTCAACTCCTGCCGGACGACAGGGCTGTCGCGGCCGCGACCGGGCGCGGCATCGTGGCACTCGAAGCGGTGGCGCACGAGAGACCGGCGTACCGGGGGCGAGGTCTGGCACCGGTCTCCTTTCCCCTCTCCTCACTCTTCTCCCGCCGGCTGAACTGGTCCCTCGCCGGGATCGTGGCCGCCGTCGCGGCGCTCGCGGTCGGCGCGTGGGTGACCACCGGCGACCACCCCCTGCACGCCGCCTACATCACCCTCCTCGACCTCTTCGCGATCAACGACCCGGCCGTGGAGGAGCCCCCGGAGCGCAAGGTCCTGCAGATCCTGGCCGGCTTCGTCGGACTGCTGCTCCTGCCGGTCCTCGTGGCGGCGGCACTCGAAGGGCTCGGGGCGTTCCGTACGGCCACCGCTCTGCGGCGCCCGCCACGTCGGCTGTCCGGCCATGTCGTACTGCTCGGACTCGGCAAGATCGGAGCGCGTCTGCTGGCCCGGCTGCGGGAGCTCGACATCCCCGTGGTGTGCGTCGAGTCGGACCCCGAGGCCCGGGGTGTCGCGCTCGCCCGCCGCCTGCACGTCCCGGTCGTCATCGGGGACGTGACCGACGAAGGCGTACTGGAAGCGGCCCACATCCACCGCGCACACTCCCTGCTGGCCATGACCAGCTCGGACATCACCAACCTCGAAGCCGCCCTGTACGCACGCTCCGTCAAGCCCGAGGTGCGGGTCGTGATGCGGCTGTACGACGACGACTTCGCCACCGCCGTCTACCGCACCCTGCGCGCCGCTCACCCCAGTGCCCTCACCCGCAGCCGCAGCGTCACCCACCTCGCCGCGCCCGCCTTCGCCGGCGCGATGATGGGCCGCCAGATCCTGGGCGCCATCCCGGTGGAGCGCCGGGTGCTGCTGTTCGCTGCGGTCGACGTGTCCGGACACCCGGAGCTGGAGGGGCGTACCATCACCGAGTCCTTCCGCCCCGGGGCATGGCGGGTCATCGCCCTGGACACCGCGGCCCCGGACGACCGCCGCCCCGACCTCGCCACGGATCCGGGCGACGACGCCGCGCAGACGCCCGTCCTCGTCTGGGACCTTCACCCCGGCTACGTCCTCGAGCCCCAGGACCGCGTGGTGCTCGCCGCCACCCGCCGGGGCCTGGCCGAGTTGCTCGGTCGCGAACGGGTCCGGACCCCAGGGGGCTGAATCCCGATGGCGGCACGCATCGTCCGGTCCTCGTGACCTCGGTGCGCGAGGCCGAACCGGACCGGGCCCGCCGCCCCCACGTCCACGCCGGCTGAAGCGGCGTGAGGACATCGAAGCGGGGACGACGAGGTCGGCCCTAACCGCCGATGTCCCGGTTGCGGACGTCCTCGAGGGTCTCGCGGCGGACCAGCATCCGGGCCGTGCCCTCGTGGACGGCGATGACCGCGGGGCGGCCCACGAGGTTGTAGCCGGACGCCATGGACAGTTGGTACGCCCCCGCCACCGGTACGGCGAGCAGGTCCCCGGGGTGGATGTCGCCGGGCAGTTCCACGTCGGCCGCGAGGATGTCGCCGGCCTCGCAGTGCCGGCCGACGACCGTGGCCGTACGGGGTCCGGCCGTGGAGCGGCGGCCGATCAGGTGGGGCGCGTAGCGCACCCCGTACAGCGCGGGCCGCGGATTGTCGCTCATACCGCCGTCGACGGCGACGAACACCGTCTCGCCGGTGTGCTTGACGGCGAGCACCCGGTACAGGGCGATTCCGGCCGGCCCCACGATGGCCCGCCCTGGCTCGACGGCGAGACGGGGTACGGCCAGCCCGGCGGCCGCGCAGCCTTCGGCGAGTTCGGCGCGCATCCTGCGCGCGAGTGTCGTGAGGTCGAGGGCGGGTTCGCCGGGCCGGTACGCGATGCCGTGGCCGCCGCCCATGTCCAGCTCGGCCAGGACGACCCCGTGAGCGTCACGGACACGGGCCATCAGTCCGACCATGCGGCGCAGCGCCACCAGATAGGGCTTCACGTCGGAGATCTGGGAGCCGATGTGACAGTGCAGTCCGGTGAGTTCGAGCCGCGACTGACCGAGTACCCGGGAGATGGCGTGCTGTGCGCCCCCGTCGGTCAGGGAGAGACCGAACTTCTGGTCGTCGGTACCGGTACGGATCTTGTCGTGTCCGCCGGCAGAGACGCCCGGCACCACCCGCACCATGACCTTCTGGCGCCCGCGCGGTCCGACGGCGGCCGCGATCCTCGCGATCTCGGACGGGCTGTCGATGACGATCCGCCCCACACCGAGGCGCAGCGCCGCCTCCAGGTCGTGGGGTGACTTGGCATTGCCGTGCAGCACGATGCGGTCGGGCGGGAAGCCGGCGGTGACGGCGAGCTCCATCTCGCCCGCCGAGCACACATCGAGCCCGAGGCCCTCCTCGGCGACCCAGCGCACCATGGCACGGGAGAGGAACGCCTTGGCGGCGTAGAGGACGTCGGCTTCGGGAAACGCGTCCCGATAGGTCCGACAGCGCTCGCGGACCTCGCCCTCGTCCAGGACGTAGACCGGAGTGTCGAACCGCTCGGCGATCTCTGCCAGGGATACTCCGCCGACGGCCGGCCCACCGTGTGCGGGCCGAGTCGTGGACGCGGGCCAGATCGACAGATCATCCGCACCGGCCCGATGCTCGGACAGAGCGGCTGTGACCGCCGTGTGATCCCCCATCAGGCGAGCCGGGCCGCGATCGGGGAGCCCTGCGGTGGTGCAGCCGGTGGAGGCCCCGCGGCGACCGCGGGAGCGGTGAACGTCGGATCGACGGTGAGAACGGATACGCCGAGCGGCTCGGCCATCGCCCGGAGCGCGGACTCGGAGAGCCGGATCCACGGCTGGTCGACGCCGAGCGTGGCGGCCAGACGGTCCGGACCCGTGAAGCCGACGACGGTGCGAGCTCCCAGCGGGGTGCGGAACAGGCGCACCACGACCTCCGCTCCTCCCGGCCGGACCGGCACGTACAGGGGTCCGGCCGGGATCCGTTCCTCAGGCTCGGGATCGTCGTCGTACTGGAACAAACACATGGGGCCCTCCCTGGGGAACCACGAGTGGCAGATGACGCCCCGGGTGCGGGGAGGCGGTCCGGGGCGCGGATTCGAAGCTACCCCCGCATCCCCGTCCCTCCGGCCACCCGTAACGAGACCCTGACGGGGGCGGGCCGAGTCCTGACGGATCACTGACGCCGGAGCGGTGTGGCATCAGAGGCCGGTCATGGTTGCGGATCTCCGTGCCGGAAGGCGTCAACAACCGCACCGCGTCGCCCACCACTGAGCGCGAGGAGACCCATGAGGGGAAACGGCAACGACAACGGCTTCTCCGGAGCAGGACTGCGACGGCTGCGCGAGGTACTGGAAGCGTATGTGGAGTCCCGGAAGATCCCCGGACTCGTCGCCCTGGTCGCCCGGGGCGGCGAGACCCATGTCGAGGCGATCGGGACGATGCGCCATGACGGTGGCTTACCGATGCGCCGGGACACCATCTTCCGGATGGCCTCGACGACCAAGCCGGTCGCGGTCGCCGCGACCATGGTCCTGTTGGACGAGTGTCGACTGAGACTTGACGACCCGACAGACCGCTGGCTGCCGGAACTGGCCGACAGGCAGGTGCTCAAGCGGCCCGACGGCCCGCTGGACGACACCGTACCGGCGCGGCGCCCGATCACCGTACGGGACCTGCTCACGTCCACCTGCGGGCTCGGGCTGGACATGACGGCGATCGGCTCCCCGATGATGAGCGCGTACTTCGAGCAGAGGGTCTACGGGGAGAACGGATGGATGCTGCCGGCCGTGGAGCCGGACGAGTGGATGCGCCGCCTGGGCACGCTTCCGCTGATGTACCAGCCCGGGGAGCGGTGGTTGTACAACGTCGGCGACGACGTGCTCGGGGTGCTGGTGGCCAGGGTCACCGGCCGGTCGTTCGAGGCGTTCCTGCGCGAGCGCATCTTCGATCCGCTGGGCATGAAGGACACCGGCTTCCACGTGCCGGCCGACAAGATCGACCGGCTGCCGCCCCTGTACGCCCCCGATCCGCAGACCGGCGAGTTCACCGTGGAGGACCCGGCCGAGGGGGGACATCACAGCAAACCCCCGGCGTTCCAGTCCGGCGGCGGCGGACTCGACTCCACCGTCGACGACTACCACGCCTACTTCCGGATGCTGCTCGACCGCGGAACCCACGGCACCGAGCGGATCCTGTCCCGACCTGCCGTCGAGCTGATGACCACCAACCGCCTGACGCCCGAGCAGACGGCCGCCCTCCAGGCCTGGGCGCGCGGCGTCGTCCATCTGTCGCACGGTCAGGGGCAGACCGGTGGCTGGGGCTTCGGGATGACGGTGCGCACCTACCGGGGCGACTACGCGCCCATCGGCCAGTTCGGCTGGGACGGCGGAGCCGGCACCACGACCTACGCCGACCCGGACAACGGGCTCGTCGGCATCCTGCTCACCCAGACCGGGATGTCCACCCCGGATTCGGCGCGGGCCATGCAGGACTTCTGGACCACCCTCTACCAGGCGATCGACCACTGACCCGCGTCCCTGGTCGAGGCCGGTCCCGTGGAAGACCGTCGCTGCCGGTGAAAGGCAGGGGCGCCAGGCCGCACGGCGTCGTGCGGTCGACGCTCGGCAGCCTCGGGCCGGCGGCGCTCCTCGGCCGGGCCCTCTTCAGGCCTGTACCTCGGCGTCGGCCGGGGCCCCCGGCTGCGGCAGTTCCGGGGCCGCGGTCTCCCAGGGAGGCGGCGTCCGCGACTCCGTCCACGCGGCCAGGTCGTCCCCGTCGACGCAGACGATGCCGCAGGTCGCGGCGTAGTCCTCGGCCGGAGCGGTGAAGGAGCTGGTGGTCACCACCACGGCCACGTCGGCTTCGTGGACGGCGAAGCAGGTGCCGCCGAAGCGTTGCAGGTCCTGCGAGCCGACCCGGTTGCCGTCGCCGTAGTGCTTGCACTGGACGACGACGCGCAGACCGTCCGCCGTCGTGGCGATCACATCGGCGCCCAGGTCCCCGGCCCCGCCCACGACTTCCACCTGGAGGCAGCCGTCCCGGGCGCACAACGCGGCGATCGCGTGCTCGAATCCGTCGGCGTCGACCGCCGCGTGGTCCAGCGCGTCCGGCCCCAGCTCGGGCACGTCGGCCGGATCCGCCACGGGCCGGGCAGCAGCCGGCGGAACGAGGAGCGCCGTCGTGGCCGACGGATCCGCCGGCACCGGGTACGCCAGTTTCTGCGGATACACGGCCGCCGCGTAAGCCGTCCCCGGAGATGCGGGGGCGCGGCGCCGAACGGGTGCCAGGGCCCACCGGGCCAGCGCCATTCCGGCCACCAGGACGATCACCGTCGCGATCGGCATCACGGGTATGCCGCCACCGGTTCCCGTCCCCACCGTCGTCCGCACGAACACGGCCAGTCCGCCCAGGCAGATGCCCAGGAGCCCGACCGCCAGCACGACGTCCCGCCCCACGGACGCGGCACCGTCGCCCGCGTCGTCCCGACGGCTTCCCGATGTCGCCATCCAGGCACCCTCCCTCGCTGATTCCCCCGGTGGACCCGTACGTCCCTCGTCTGATCACGAATCACGGATCCAAACGGCCCGCGTCCGCGCGGGCGCCGACCGCTACGGCCGTGCGCGGCGTGCCGGGTCGTGCGGGCACGTGGCGCCGACGTCGGCGCCGGCGTCGGACGTCGGGATGCGCATGCGGCGCAGGAGGCCGCGCGTGGTGCGGAGGGTCAACGTGCTCCGCCATGCGATGCCGGGATTGCGTGCCCGCAGGTGCGACAGCGCGCGTGTGTCCAGGCCGGTCGAGCGGAAGACGGCGTCGATGTCGACTCCGGTGATCACGCCCCGCGCGCAGGCGGCGCAGCGGCGGTAGCGGATCTCACCGACCACCTTGCGGACGTGCACCAGGAGCAGTAACCCCTCATCGGCGCCACGGTCGCACGTGGTCTCGCAGGCGACGAACTCGATGTCCCTGTAGGCGAGGATCCTGCCGCGCAACCGCCTGGTGAAAGGGTGCCGGCGCCTCGCCGCGTGGGCCGGGCAGCCCTCGCTGCCGCGGGCGAAGTGGAACAACGTACTCGGGCGTGCGTGCTCTGCGGACATAACGACACGTGTGCCCGGCAGCGGCCGGACGATGCTGCGGTGCGCCGCTCGGCTTCGTCGATGCGTGCACAGGTGGGTACTTCCGCGCCTCGGGGCAGAACCGTCCGCACCGATGGTCGCGTTCATGGAGCGGCCACCCGGGGAAGGCGTGCCGGGGACCCGTACACCCGAGAAGGGACGGACACCATGGCACGACCGAGGATCGTGGTCGTCGGCGCGGGATTCGCCGGCGTCTCCTGCGTACGCCGCCTGGAGCGGACGTTGTCACCCGGGGAGGCGGAGATCCTGCTGGTCACTCCGTTCTCCTACCAGCTCTACCTGCCGCTGCTGCCGCAGGTGGCCTCCGGGGTACTCACCCCCCAGTCCGTGGCGGTGTCGCTGCGCCGCAGCCGCCGCCACCGGACCCGGATCGTGCCCGGCGGGGCCGTGGGCGTCGACACCCGGGCCAAGGTCTGCGTCATCCGGAAGATCACCGGGGAGCTGGTGGACCAGCCGTACGACCACCTGGTGCTCGCACCGGGGAGCGTGACCCGCACCTTCGACATCCCCGGCCTGGCGGAGCACGGCCGCGGCATGAAGACGCTGGCCGAGGCCGCCCATCTGCGCGACCACGTGATCGCCCAGCTCGACCTGGCCGACGCCGCCGCACCGGGCTCGGCGGAACGGGCCTCACGGCTCGGCTTCGTCGTGGTCGGCGGCGGCTACGCGGGTACCGAGACGGCCGCCTCCCTGCAGCGCCTCACCATGAACGCCGTCGGCCGCTACCCCCGGCTGGACCGGCGCGAGATCAGCTGGCACCTCGTGGACGTGGCCCCGAAGTTGATGCCCGAGCTCGGTGACCGGCTGGGCCGGGCAGCCCTCGACGTGCTGCGCCGCCGAGGCATCGAGGTCTCGCTCGGCGCCTCCGTCGCCAAGGCGGGCCCCGAGGACGTCACGCTCACCGACGGGCGCGTACTGCCCTGCCGCACCCTCATCTGGACCGCCGGCGTCGCCGCGAGCCCACTCGTCGCCACGTTGGGCGCCGAGACCGCGAAGAGCGGCCGGCTCGTCGTCGCGCCGGACCTGCGGGTGCCAGGGGCGGACGGCGCGTTCGCACTCGGTGACGCGGCCGCCGTGCCCGACCTCGCCGGCGGCGGGGACGGTACGGTGTGCCCGCCCACCGCGCAGCACGCCGAGCGCCAGGGCCGGGTCGCCGCCGACAACCTGGTCGCCACGCTGCGGGGCACGCCGCTGCGCCCGTACGTCCACAAGGACCTCGGACTCGTCGTGGACCTCGGCGGCCGCGACGGCGTCTCCCGGCCGCTCGGCATCGACCTGCGCGGGATGCCCGCCCAGGCCGTGGCCCGCGGCTACCACTGGGCGGCGCTGCGCACCGGGGCCGCGAAGACCCGGGTGATGACGAACTGGCTCCTGAACGCGGTGGCCGGCGACGACTTCGTCCGGACCGGATTCCAGACGTACAAGCCGGGGACGCTGCGCGACTTCGAGTACACCGACCATTACCTCACCCCGGAGGAGGTACGGGCCCGCACCGCGACCGTCGGAGAGTGACGGCTGGGGAGGCGGGGACCGGCCGGGTGGTCATGCCCAGGCGGTCGGGCCAACCCGGGACCGCGGCTGCGCGGACCGGGTTGGCCCGACCGGTCGGATCTTCCGGTGGGTCGTGCCGGGAGATCACCGGAGGCGACCGGGCCGAGGTTATGAATGGATGACCGGATTTTCCATGAGCATCGACCTCAGGAGCCACACGATGCGCCCCATCAGAGCAGCCTGTCTCGGCACGGCCACTGCGCTGGTCACCCTCCTGGCCTGCGCCCCCGTCGCGGCCGCCGCGGCGGACACCGATTCCGCCCCCGGCAAGCCCCGAGAGCGGATCATCACGCTCACCGGCCGGCTCGCGCAACAGACGCGCTTCCCCGTCAACCCTGGCGGGGCCGCCGCCCAGGGCGATCGGACCGCCTTCCGCTCGGTCCTCTTCGACCAGGAGGGCAACGAGGTCGGCGAGACCGGCGGCACCTGCACCACCACCCGGGTCGAGAACGGCGGAGCGGAGGAGTGCGTCGTGACCTACAACCTCCCGGGCGGCCAACTCTCCGTGCAGGGGATGCTCTTCGGCATTCTCAACCCCGGGCCTCCCCCTTCGTTCGACAACGGGATCACCGGTGGTACCGGGGAATTCGACCGGGCTCGTGGCTGGGTCCACGCCGACACGATCGCTCCGGGCACCAGGCGCTTCACGATTCACCTCGTGTACTGACCGCCCGTGCCTCGCTGCCCGGCCCGGTCGGTAGCGCCGCTGCCGTGATGCCGTGCAGTCCTCCGCCGGCCACCCGGTCCGGCGGAGGAGCACGGCGGAGAGTTCCGGTTCGCGGACCGGTTCGAGGTACGACGTGTCCCGGACGAGTGCGGCGGGGGCCCGGGTCAGGGTGAGCGGGCGCTCCGACGCGGCGGCATCGATCTGCCTCGGCGCCTGCTCTCCGGAACACCGGAGCCGCGGGAATCCTAGAACTCACCGTCGACACCTGTGACGGCCGGAGGTCCCAGCGGTACGTCCTTCGCCGAGACCCCCAGCTCCTCAAGGGCGCCGGCCACCAGGCGGACGGCGTCGTCCTCGGCCGTGGCCCGGTCCGGGGCCTCGACCTCGAGTCGGACGGAGAAGGTCCCGCCCTCGTGGAGCGTCAGCAGCTCCACGTCCTGGGTCTCGCTCAAGTCGGTGTGGTGCGGAATCAGCCTCCTCTTCAGCTCGGAGCGTGCTGCATCGCCCACGTCCCTCAGGAACGTGCCGGGCACGGTGATCACGTAGGTGCTCACTGCTGCCTCCTGTCGTCGGGTAGAGGCCGGGACGTGTGACGGATGCCCCGAGGTCGCGCTTCGAACCCCCTCGAGAGGGACGGGTGGGACGGTCCGACACCGCCGCCCGCTCGGCCCGCCGAACCGCACGCGGTGGACGACCCTCTGCCGACGTGCGCAGACGCGGCGATACTGAAGGGAGGCCGACCGCCCGGCCCGGTCTCTCGTCACTCTGGGTGGTCGTTGCGGGGAATGTCCGCGTGCGGTCCGTTCGGCAGGTCGAAGGGTGGCAGCGATGGACGCACCAGCGCCGGGATCGGGCGAGGTGCCGGAGGACCCGTTCGCGCTGCACAACTCGGCCTCGGCGGTGGTCGACGACCACGGCACGGTCGTCGGCTGGAGCGAGCGCGCACAGGAACACCTCGGCTACCCGCCCGAGGAGGTGCTGGGCCGACCGGCGCTCGGATTCCTGATCGACTCGCGCGATCGGGAGGCGGTCCTGGACGCGGTGGCGACGTGCGAGCGCGAGCGGGGCTGGTCCGGGATCCTGCCCGTCCTGCACCGCAGCGGGCAGCGGGTGGAGCTGCGCTTCCGCGCCCGCGCCGTCATCCGCGCGGGCGCGGCCCGGGAGTGGCTCCTCGTCGTCGCCCCGGCGCAGGAGATGCTCCGATGGGAGACGGACAGGTCGGTCCTGGACGGCCTGTTCCGGCGCTCCCCGATCGGCCTCGCCGTCCACGCCCCCGACCTGGGCATCCTGCGGGTGAACCGGGCGCTGGCCCGCTTCGCGCAACTTCCCACGGCGCAGATGCGGGGGCGACGCATCGGCGACTTCCTTTACGGTCCGGACGTGGAGCCCATCGAGACGCGACTGCGCCGCGTGCTGGAGACGGGTGCCCCGCTGATCTTCACCGAGCAGCCCTGTCGCACGAGGAGTGACCCCGGCCGCGAGCGGTGGGTGTCGGTGTCGGCGTTCCGGATCGAGGACCCGTCCGGAGAGATCCTCGGCGTCACCCAATTGGTCGAGGACGTCACCGACCGCTACCGGGCCCGGCGCCGGCTCGCCCTGCTCAACCGGGCGGGCGCCCGGATCGGGACCACACTGGACCTCGGCCGGACCACCCGGGAGCTGGCCGACGCCGCCGTCCCCGACCTGGCCGACGCCGTCTCGGTGGACCTGCTGGAGGCGGTGGCCGGCGGCGAGGAGACCGCTGGGGAGACGAGCGGACCGGTGCGCAGGATGGCCGTCCATTCGGTCGTGGCGGAAGCACTGCAGGTGATGTACTCCGCCGGCGACGTCTTCCACTTCGACCCCCGTACCCCGCAGGCCAGGTGCCTCGTCGAACAGCAGCCCATCCTCGAACCGGTGCTCCGGAGCAGCCCCGGCTGGTACTTCCAGGATCCGGAGCGCACCCGGCGTGCCTTCGACCTGGGCGCCCACTCACTGATCGTCGTACCGCTGACGGCCCGCGGCCTGCTCCTCGGCATCCTCAGCCTGTGGCGGGCCGAGCGACCCGAGCCCTTCGAGGAGGACGACCTCACGCTCGCGGAGGAATTCGCCTCACGCGCCGCCCTGTGCATCGACAACGCCCGCCGCTACACCCAGCAGCATCAAGCCGCGCTGACCTTGCAGCGCAGCCTGCTGCCGCGGGAGTTGCCCGCAAACAGCGCCGTCGACGTCGCGTACCGTTATCTGCCGGCCGACCCCGCCACCGGCGTCGGCGGCGACTGGTTCGACGTCATCCCCCTGTCCGGAGCCCGTGTCGCCCTCGTCGTCGGCGATGTCGTCGGCCATGGACTGCACGCCGCGGCCACCATGGGCCGCCTGCGCACCGCCGTGCACACCTTGGCCGGCCTCGACTACGCCCCGGACGAGGTCCTCTCCCACCTGGACGACCTGGTCAACCGCCTCGCGGACGAGCAGGAGCCTGCCGACGGAAGCTCGCAGGGCCGACAGATCGTCGGCGCGACCTGCCTCTACGCGGTCTACGATCCCACCTCCCGGCGCTGCACCCTTGCCCGAGCCGGCCACCTGCCGCCCGCCGTGGTCACCTCCGACGGCACGGTGAGCCTGCCCGACCTTCCCCAGGGGCCGCCGCTGGGCCTCGGGGGACTCCCGTTCGAGTCCGCCGAAATGGAACTCCCCGAAGGAAGCCTGCTGGCGCTGTACACGAACGGCCTGGTGGAGGCCCGTGGCCACGACCTCGACGAGGGACTCGAACGGCTGCGAGAAGTACTGTCCCGGCCCAGCCGCTCGCTGGAGGAGACCTGCACGGCGGTGCAGAACGCCCTGCTGCCGGAGCACCCGCGGGACGACGTCGCGCTGCTCCTCGCCCGCACCCGCGTGTTGGCGCCCGAGCAGGTCGCCTCCTGGGAACTGCCCGCCGAGCCGACCGCCGCCGCCCGGGCACGGCACCTGACGCAGGCCACACTGAGCAGGTGGGGCCTGGAAGAAACGGCGTTCACCGCCGAACTGGTCGTCAGCGAACTGGTCACCAACGCCTACCGGTACGGCGGCGGCACGCCGGTGACCCTGCGCATCATCCGCGACCGCGGCCTGATCTGCGAGGTCTCCGACAGCAGCAACACCGCTCCGCACCTACGGCGGGCGCGCACCACGGACGAGGGCGGGCGCGGGCTCTTCCTGGTGGCCCAACTCACCGAACGATGGGGCACCCGCTACACCCGGGACGGCAAGACCGTATGGACGGAGTTCCCCCTGCCCGTGGCGGCGCAGGGGCACTCCGCCGCCACGCCGGACGTGGCGATCACCAAGGGACCTGCCGATAGTCCTTGAGGAGGACGCCGTGGACGGGCGCGCCGGCCTGCCCTTGCACGATGGGGTGGTAGACGCGGGCGGCGCCGTCGACGATGTCCAGCGGCGGGCGCCAGCCGGTGGCGGCGTGCCGTTCCCGGGCGGGCAGGGGCTTCTCATCGGTGACCCAGCCGGTGTCGACACTGCAGGTGTGGATGCCGCGGGTGGCCAGGTCGGCGGCGCTGGTGCGGGTGAGCATGTTCAGGGCGGCTTTGGCCATGTTGGTGTGCGGGTGGTCGCTGGTCTTGTTGCGCACGGTGAACTGGCCTTCCACCGCGGAGACGTTGATGAGGTAGCGGTGAGGGTGCGGGGAGGCGTCGAGAAGAGGCAGCAGGCGGTCGGCGAGCAGGAACGGCGCGACGGCATTGACCAACTGGACCTCCAGCAGCTCGGTCGGGTCGATCTGTCCCAGACGTCGTGTCCATGAGTTGGTCGCGGCGGTCTCGGGCAGCAGGCCCGCCTCGTCGACGGCCTCCCGCGGCAGGGGGACGGCCACCGCGGCGTCAGGCGTGTCCGCGCTACCGGCCAGGGCTTCGGATACTCGCAACCGTGGGGCGAGTTCCGCCGTCCACGGCAGAGGTGTGCTGCGCGGGCCGGGTACGGAGAACCCGGGAGCGGTCCATATCCGTGGCGCGGTGAGCGACGCCGGGAGGGGCGTGGGTTCGGCGGCGGACAGAGCGGTGTACGCCTGGGGGGAGCGGCGTAGGGTTTGGGCCGCGTTGTTGATCAGGACGTCCAGGGGGAGCCCCTGGGAGAGCAAGTGGTCCGTGAACGCGAGAACCTGCCGGGGATCGCGCAGGTCCAGGGCGGCGATCCGCAGCCGGTGCCACCACCGCTCGGCGTCGGGGGCCGCGGCGAACCGACGCACCGTGTCCTGGGGGAAGCGGCTGGTCACGGTGAGTTCGGCGCCGTCCCGAAGAAGCATCAGCGCGACCTGGTGGCCGATCTTGACGCGCCCGCCGGTCAGCAGCGCACGACGACCGGTGAGGTCGGTGCGGGTCGTGCGGCGGGCGAGGTTCTCGTCGGCGCATTCGGGACACAGCAGGTGGTAGAAGTCGTGTACCTGCCGGTAGTGGTTCTTACAGACGTAGCAGCGTTGCGGGCGGTTCAGCAGCGGTGACGGCCCGTCATTTTCCGGCGTACGGTCCGGCAGCCGGCGCGTCGCGGACGCTCCGGGGCGGAGCTGAACGTATGCGCCGACCGTCAGGCCCCGCTCCTGCGCGGTACGGGCGGACAGGGGGGCGTCCATGACACGGTCGGGGGCGCCCATCGCGGTGGCGGCGAGCAGCTTCGCGTCGGCGGCGGCCCGTGCCGCGCGTGCCTCGGCACGGCGTCGAAGTCGGCCGTCGCGGACGAGTTCGCCGGCAGCCTGTTCCAGCAGGCTGCGCTGAGCATCGTCCACGGGTAGCTGCTGTGCCTGGCGGATCAGGTCCAGGCAGTTCTGAATGCGCTCGCTGTCCATGGGGTGCCTTAGGTGTGATGGGTCGTTCGTGGCTCTCGCGTCCCCTGGGCGGCGTTCGGCGCACATGGCAGACCGGGCCACGTGGAGCGAAGGGCAGCCGCGCGCGCCGGTGGGGACGAGGAAGAGGTGCTCACGGCGGACGCGCAGCACGGGGGCCGCGTCCGAGGTGGTGATCAGAATAGGTCGCAGGCGGGAAAATCGGATGCCCTTTTCGGCCCGGTCCCACCGGACCGAGCACAGCACGGCGCAGCACAGCACCGCACGGCCTGGACGGGGACCACGGCTGGGGTGTCAGTGCGCTGAAGTATCCTTCCGGCCACCGCACACCGACTCGGAGGACCTAGAGAATTGTCTGGCCTGTCTGCTTTCCCGCTGCCCTTTCAAACATCCCGTTCCCTGGCGTTCGCGACACCCCGAACGCTGCGGGAACTCCAGATGATGCAGTGCAGCGCACACATTCGGGCCAAGCCGGGGTGGTTCGACAAGATGAACGACGCCGCCGTCGTCGCCCGGTGGACGCAAGAAGCGGTCGCCCAGGGCCTCACCGAGGCGCAGGTCCGTTACGTACTCGCCGAACTCGCGCATTACGCCGCCCTGCGGGACGAACGAACCGGCATCGAGGTGTCGGCCGCGGACGGGGTGTGGCAGTCGGACACACTGATCGACGACAAGCTCAGGACCCGGCTCCGCGAGGCGGTTCAGGTGCTGGAGCAGGTCCCCGAAGCCGAACAGGACTGGCATCCCGGTTCCGACGGCCAGGTTCTGGATCTGGTTCATCCCTCACTGTTCTGCCTGGTGCGAGAGGCGAGCGGCGCACCCGAGCGGGCTTGGCGGAACCCGACGGACCGTTATTCGAAGTACGAGTTCTCGGAGCGGTTCCAGTGGCTGCCCACGGACGTCGACGTCAGTGACGACGGCGATGTCACCTTCCGTTCGTACGTCAACAACGTCCACCCCGAGAATCACCGCGAACTTGCAGCCGTCCTGCCGGACATGTTCGCGCGCATGCGCCCGCTGCTGGAGAACGTACTCACCGATCTGCGCCACCCACGGCCCGTGCGGATCCAGGCCGATCCCTACGGGTGGTACGACTCGGAACCGGAGTACCCGGACAAGTCCTCCTACAGCGATGCCGAGGCCTACAAGGCAGCGCTCAGCGCATGGGAACAGGCCCAGGACGAATGGTGGGAGAACCGCAGCCCGGTCATCCCGGACGCCCCGGACTTCACCGCACCCGAGGTGCCCGACACATCCGCCCGGGTCGACCTGCGCGGCCGCCGGCTCCAGGTCATCGTCAAGCTCGCCACCATTCGACTCACCCCGGACAAGCCCGAGTACCCCGGCGGATCCTGGCACGTCGAGGGGATGCTGAACGAGCGGATCGTCTCGACCGGGATCTACTACTGGGACAGCGAGAACATCACCGAAAGCCGGCTCGGTTTCCGGGCGGCACTCGACGACCCGAACTACGAACAGAACGACGACAACGGTCTGCGTGAGGTCTACGGGCTGGAGGACGAGGACGCGCTGAACCAGCCACTGGGATCGACGGCGACCCCGGCGGGCCGCTGCCTGGCATTCCCGAACGTCCTGCAACACCGCGTCGGCGAATTCAGCCTCGCGGACGCCGGCCGCCCGGGCCATCGCAAGATTCTCGCGTTCTTCCTGGTCGACCCGTCGGAAAGGATCGTCTCGACATCCGACGTGCCTCCGCAGCAGCCGTGGTCCGACACCTCGACCATGACGCTCGAACAGGCGAAGACCTACCGCGAACAGCTCATGCAGGAACGCAAGTTCTTCGTGGACGAACACAATGAGCAGCTCTACGAACGGGAATTCTCCCTCTGCGAGCACTGAAGCCGCGCGCCCACCGACACAGCCGCCGGGGCCCGTCGAAAGGGGCTCCGGCAGGCGTGTCCTGTCGTACCTGCGGCAGCCCGGGAACGACAGGACCGGACGCGGGGTCGGACCCAGGACCGGCTGGGGCCGGCAACGCCTGCTCGGCGCTACCGGCCCTCGCGTAGGTCCTGGCGGCGGGGAAAACTAGGCCGTCTCTTCCGGATCTTGCCGGGCCCGGCCCGCCCGGCACGGCACCTCGCCGCGTTGTCGGGGCACCCGAGTACGTCCGGTACACGGGCGCCCCTCCGCCTTGCGAGGCACCGCACCGGACGACCCGGGCCCACCCGACAAGATCCGAAAGAGACGGCCTAGCCGGGGAAGGAGAAGTAGAGCGTGTCGCTGTAGAAGGAGGCGAAGTGTGCCTGCCAGTCGGTGCGGAGCGAGGCGAGCCAGTCGTCGTTCCCGCCGGCGATCGCCGTCTCGGCCTGGGCGACGGCGGCGGGGATCTCGTGGGAGACCAGGCGCTGCACGGCCGACACCGGATCGTCGTCCGTGACGGAGACCATCTCTCCGGTCTCCAGGACGAAGTACTTCGCCCGCTGCTTGTCCAGATGGGCGACGGTCTTGTCGACGCACTCGGCGAACTCGGAGTCGTCCTCGAGTCCCTGACCGACCACACGCAGGAGTTGGCCGAGCAGCTCGGCACCCTTGGCGTAGTCCGCCGCGATGCCGATCTGCGGGCTCCAGATCATCGACTGGGTGATCGTCGTCTCGTATCCGACCATGAGCTTGTGGGCGAGCGGGATGTCCCATCTGTGCTCGGATATGCACCGGATGGCCTGGGGATTGTCGACCTCGGTCGGCTTGGAGTCCGCGGCGTAGAGATATGAACGGTTTGCCATGGCGGCGACCCTAACAGCGCGGACCGACACCACCCGGCAGCGTCCGCGCTCGCGCCCACCAGGCGCGGGACCGTACGATCGCAGGCGTGCGTCATTCCTTCCTCCACCGCGGTCGTCGTCTGTCCTACCTCGACTTCGGCGGTCCCGGCCGGCCCGTGGTGGCCCTGCACGGCCACTACAACGAGGCCGCCGTGTTCGCCCCCTTGGCCGCCGCACTCTCCCCGGGTCGGCGGGTGTTGGCGCTGGACCAGCGCGGGCACGGGGAATCCGATCGCGCAGCGTCCTACGGCCGCGACGACTACGTCGAGGACCTGGCTGCGTTCCACGACCACCTCGGTCTCGGCCCACTGCCGGTGCTGGGGCACTCCCTGGGCGGGGTCAACGCCTACCAGTTCGCCGCCCGCCACCCCGAACGCGTCGCCGCCCTGGTCGTCGAGGACATCGGCGCCGTCGTCGACGTCGACACCGCCTTCACCCGCCGGCTGCCCGGGCCACAACCCACCCGTGAATCCCTGGCTGAAGCTCTCGGCGCCGCCGCACCCTACCTGGAGTGTTCCTTCCGACTCAGTCACCACGGGTGGGGGTTCTCCTTCGACGCCGACGACACCCTCGCCTCCCAACAAGCCCTCACCGGCGACCACTGGGCCGACTGGACCGCCCTGACCTGTCCCACTCTCCTCGTCCACGGAACCCACAGCGACGAGATCACCCCCGAGCACGCCCGCGAGATGCAGGCCCGCCACCCAGGCCTCGTCCACCGCGTCGAACTCGCCACGGGACACGTCGTCCACCACGACGCCCCGGACGACTTCGCGAACGCCGTCCGCGCCTTCCTCGCCGATCCGCTCGCCGTGGCGCCCAGCAGGTCCACAGCCGGACGATCTGATCGAGGAGGCCGACGACGGTGATGCGGGGGCCACGATCCCGGAGATGCCGTCGAGACCGGTCGGCCATCGACCGGTCGGACATCGACCGGTCGGACATCGCTCCGGCAGGCATCGTTCCCCGAAGGCGATGACCTCGGGGGAGTGGTGTGGATCACGGCAACGCATCGGGCTCGGGCGGCGACTGAGGGGTACAAGGTCAGCCGAGCGAAAGGCCCACCCCGAATGACAGCTCCTGGACGCCACCGCCTCACCCGTAGGCGCTTCACCGCGTCGGGCGGCGCGGTCGCGGACTGGAGACCTCCGCGGCCGAAGGGCCGGTCTCCCTCGGACGGGCGGCGGATGCGGGCGTACCGACCGCCTCCGGTGGTCTCGCCGGACGTGCCGTCCCCGCTCCGTGAAGGGAGGCCGTCCGGACATGGCTGCTACCGTCACCGCGCCACGGCATGACATGGGCACACCGAACGGAGGGACGCACATGGTCCCCGTCCAGGAGATCCACGCCGACGCCGCCGTCGAGTTCCACACCTTCTTCGAACGGCACCACGCCGAACTCTCCCGTCTGGCCTGCATGCTCATCGGGGAGCCGGACGCGGCCGACGACCTGGCCGCGGATGCCCTCGTCGCGGTATGGCACCGATGGGACCGGGTTCGCGGCTCCGACCACCCCCTCGCCTACGCCCGCGGAATCGTCGCCAACATGGCCCGTACGCGGATCCGTGCGGCGGTGCGCGAGCGCAGACGCGTCGCTCTCTTCTGGTCGAACGGCTCCGAGGAGGTCGAGGCACCGGACGTCGCCGCCGCGCTGGACGTACGAACGGCCCTGGCCAGGTTGCCGTTTCGAAAACGGGCCTGTGTCGTACTGCGTCATGCCCTGGACCTGTCGGAGAAGGACACGGCACTCGCCCTCGGCATCTCGGTGGGTACGGTGAAGAGCCAGACCTCCAAAGGCATGGCGGAACTGCAGCGGCTGCTCGGCCCGCGGGTCGTCGGAGAACTGGCGGGAGGCAGGCACCGGTGAACGACGTGTCAGCGCAACTGCGGGAAGCCGCACAGGCTCACGAGCCCGACCGCGAGCGAATGCTCGCGCGCGTGCAACGTGGCATGGCCGCAGCCGCTACCGAGGTCCCCCACGCCCGGCGGAACACCCGGGCGGTCGCCTGGGGCCGCATCACCCTCGCCACGCTCGCCGTCGGCGCCACCATCGTCGCCGGAGCCTTCACCGTCGCCTCCGCCCAGAAGGACGAGGGGCGGGCCCGCCAGGTGGCGACGGCGCCCGACGGCAGCGATGCCTTGAGCGCCGAGAGCGGGCCCCTGTGGTCCGACGGCTCCGTCGACCCGCACAGCAACACCTACTGGGCCCAGAGCAACATCACCCTCCAGAACGGCGAACCGCTCGCCGCCCTCACCCTCGAGGTCCGTATCACCCAGACCGGCGGCGTGGCGACCACCGGCACCTGGCAGACGCTGCCGGGGGACGACTTCGAGGCCACCGTCCACCGAAGCGACACTGCGACGGTCTACCGGTGGACCCTGAAGGCCGGTAGAACCGTCCCGGCCGGCCGCCACGTCTTCGCCGGCCAGTACAACCACGCCCCGGGTGGCCGGGACGCGGGGCAGGACACCTACGAGGCGACGGCCACCACGGCCGCGGGCGCCCCGTACGAGGTCGGGGGCGCGTTCTGACCGGTCGCCACCCGGCCCCGGAGGCTCCCCCGAGCACACCCCGCGCCCCGCCCTCGACGACGCGCACGGTCTCCAACGGCGGCGCCCACGCCGACAATCCGCTGGACTTCCAGGAGTTCATGATCGCCCCGATCGGCGCGGACACCTTCGCGGAAGCCGTCCGGATGGGCTCCGAGGTCTTCCACACGCTCCGTCGCGATCTGCTGGCCGCCGGGCACTCCACCGGCGTCGGGGACGAAGGCGGCTTCGCGCCCGCACTGCGTACCGCCGAGGAGGCGCTCGACTTCATCATGGCGGCCGTCGAGCGCACCGGTTACCGGCCCGGCACGGACATCGGCCTCGTCATGGACCCGGCCTCGTCGGAGTTCTTCCGCGACGGTACGTACGTGTACACGGGCGAGGGCGTGCGCCGTACGCCCACCGAACACGCCGACCACCTCGCCAAGCTGATCGACGCGTACCCGATCGTCTCCATCGAGGACCCCATGGCCGAGGACGACCTGGACGGCTGGCGGGAGCTGACCGCCCGGGTCGGCGACCGCTGCCAGCTCACCGGCGACGACGTGTTCTGCACCGACGAGAACCTGCTGCGCGAGGGCATCCGCACCGGTGTCGGCAACTCGGTCCTGGTCAAGGTCAACCAGATCGGCACCCTGACCGAGGCCCTCGCCACGGTCGCCACCGCGCACCGAGCGGGCTGGACCGTCGTCATGTCGCACCGTTCCGGCGAGACGGAGGACACCACCATCGCGGACCTGGCGGTGGCGACTGGCTGCGGCCAGATCAAGACGGGCTCGCTGTCCCGATCCGACCGTACGGCGAAGTACAACCAGCTCATCAGGATCGAGGAGGAACTGGGTGCGTCCGCGCGGTACGCGGGCGGAGCGGCGCTGAACCGTCCCTGAGGGCCGTGTCCCTCCACACCCCGGACGACGGCCTCGTCGCAGGCGATCCCCGGGGGCGTACCCGCCGCCGTGTTCGTCCTCCACAACGTGATCCGCTCTTTGGCGTCCAGGACCACCGCGGACACGCCCAGCACGTCCAGCCCGCGGCCTCCCGCCGGGTGGGGCGCGCATCACCCAGAAGCGCATCTGTGGCGTATTCAGTCGATGAAACGAGCATGTGCCACCTTATGTGCGAAGTTTCTGTCGCGCATGCGAGACGCTGGTCCGCGAGCGGCAAGCGGCGGATTGGACCTGACGTACGGGCATGCATTCGGCCGCGGCGGAAAGCCGCAGGGTATGAAGCCCACCGATCTGCCGAAACGATCCTGGCGCGCCGTGCTGCGCGGCACGGCGAGGGAGTTCAAGAACGACGAGCTGGCCGACCGCGCGGCGGCCCTGACCTACTACGGGGTGCTGGCACTCTTCCCCGCCCTCCTCGTCCTCGTGTCCCTGCTGGGCATCGCAGGTGAGTCGACGACGCAGCGGGTACTGGACAACCTGCGGAGACTGGCGCCCGGCTCCGTCCGGGACGTGATCGGCGACGCCGTCACGCAACTGCAGGGCCGCAGCGGGATCGGCTCACTGGTCGCCGTCGTCGGCCTGGTCGTCGCCCTGTGGTCCGCGTCCGGCTATGTCGCAGCCTTCATCCGTGCCTCGAACGCCGTCTACGACGTGCCCGAGGGCCGGTCGATGTGGAAGATCCTTCCGCTTCGCCTGGCACTGACCGTCACGCTCATGCTCCTGGCGTGTGCGAGCGCACTGATCGTGGTCTTCAGCGGGGGCCTGGCCCGGAGGGCCGGCGAGGCGCTCGGTGTCGGCGACAGCGGGCTCACCGCGTGGTCGATCGCGAAGTGGCCGGTTCTGGTCCTCCTCGTCACGATCATGATCGCGTTGTTGTACTGGGCCGCCCCGAACGCCAAGGGGCGCGGCTTCGCATGGGTCACCCCCGGCAGCTTCATGGCCCTGGCGATCTGGATGATCGCCTCGGCCGGCTTCGCCGTCTACGTCGCGAACTTCGCGTCCTACAACAAGACGTACGGCACGGTCGCGGGCGTGATCGTCTTCCTGGTGTGGCTGTGGATCACCAACCTCGCCATCCTCCTCGGGCTGGAGTTCGACGCGGAACTGACCCGCCAACGGGCGATCGCGGGCGGGCTGCCCGCGCACGAGGAGCCGTACGTGCGGCCCCGCGACACCAAGGCTTGGAGCGACGAGGACCGTCGCCGGATGGAGGCATCCTCCCTCCCTTTCGGCGGTCGGGAACCAGAGGCATCCGATCGACCTGAGAACGAGGTGGAGAACAGTGACCACGATCGAACAGAGGAGTCGCCCCGCCGATGATTCGGTGGGCGTGCTGATCTCGCGGGCGTCCCAGCAGATCTCGGAGCTGGTGCACCAGGAGATGCAGCTCGCGCGCGTGGAGATGACGCGGAAGTCGAAGCGGTACGGGACGGGCGGAGGCCTGTTCGGCGGAGCCGGACTCCTCGGCGTCCTGGCGGCCCAGGCCCTGGTGGTGGCGGGGATCGCCGCCCTGGCCCTGGTGCTTCCCGTCTGGGCCTCGGCCCTGATCATCACCGCCGTCCTGGCCGCGAGCGCCGCCGTGGTGGCGATGGCGGGCAAGAAGCAGATCACGAAGGCCGGCACACCGGCGCCCGAACAGACGATGGAGAGCCTCAGGGCCGACGTCGCCGCGATCAGGGAGAAGGCACACCGATGACCAGCCAGTCCCGCGACGAACCCGCCCCCCGACAACCCACCGCCGACGAACCCTCTCCCGAGGAACTGCGGGCACGGATCGAGCACACCCGAGACCAACTCGGCCGCACCGTCGAAGCGCTGGCCGCCAAGGCCGACGTCAAGGCGCAGGCCACGGAGAAGGCCGCCCTGGTCACAGGACAGATCCGGGGCAGGGTCGAACACGTGGCGCACCTGGCGGCGGAGAAGACACCCGACCCCGTCCTCGACAAGGCGGGCCGGGCCGCACTGCTCACGGTCGGCGCTGCGCTGATCGTGTTCCTGCTGGTGCGGGGCAACCGGAGGAGGCACCGGTGAAGGCGTCGGCGATCGCGTACAAGCCGGTCGGGTTGGCGTTGGGCGCCGTCAGCGGCGCACTCGCCGGACTGGTGTTCAAGCAGGTCTGGAAGCTGGTCGAAGGGGCGGACGACGCTCCCGCGGCGACCGACGAGGACCGCTCCTGGCGGGAGATCCTGATCGCCGCGGCCCTGCAGGGCGCGATCTTCGCGGCCGTCAAGGCTGCCGTCGACCGCTCCGGTGCGGTAGCGACGCGGCGCGTCACGGGCACATGGCCCGGCTGACCGAGGCCGTGTCGGCAGTGGGTCGGCGGTGAACCGCTGCCAGGCCGACCGGTCTGGCAGCGGTCCTTGTGAGGCCGTGGCGTCAGTGCTCCCGCCCGGGACGGCGCCGCTCACGTGCGGGCTCGCCGCCGGTACCCGGCCGGTCCAGGCGGCTGGCCTCGTCCGTGTCCGCCGCCCGTACGGTCGGTTCGTCCTTGGGGGAGGCCTTGGGGCCGGGTGCGGTGCGGGGTGTCCCGCGACGTCGCTGCTCGTCGTGGTCGTGGTCGTGGTGGTGGAGCGGGGCGCCGCCGGCGCCGCCTTGGTCTTCCATGGCGGAAACCTCCTGTGCTGTGCGTCGGGTCCCCCAAGCGGCGGCTGCCCGCACCCTGCCACCGGAAACCCGCACACCCGGACGGCCGCCCCGGCCGCCCCGCACGGCGCGCCGTCGGCCGCGGCGAGGTCACGGGCCGAGGTCACGGGTCCGAGGGCGTTGCGGGGCCCGTGGCGCGCCGGGCACCGGCCGGTCGCGGTAGGCGATGTGCCCGCCCGAGCACCGCTGACCGCCACGGCTCCCCGTCCGGCCGGCGACCACAGGCGGCCGCCTCGACAGGTAGCCGCCCCTGGACCACCCTCCTGCGGCGTCCTCAGTCCGGACACCGGATGCTGTGCAGGAACCCGTCGATGTCCCAGGACTCGGACCCACGGGCCACCAACCCGTAGGACTGCTCGAGAAAGCAGCTCACCTGCGCCGCGTCGACGACCAGCACCGCGGACTCGTACCCGGCCGGTGTGTCTCCCCACAACTGCATGACCAGCGTGCGATGCCCGCCCGCCCACCGGGGGCGGAGGCTGATGTCGCCCTCTCCCACGGGCCGGCGCACCCCTTCGGCCAGCATGTCCCGCTCGAAGTGCCACGGGGTGGGATGCCCGGCGTCCAGCATGAAGTCGAACCGGACCGCGTAGGGGTCGGATGTGTCGTAGACGGCCCGCGTCGGTACCGGCAGGAGGCTGTCGGCCACGGCGAGGTGAGTCGAAATCGTGTCGGAGAGCGAGGACGGCAAGGTGACCTCCACAAGACAACAGGTGACCGGCCGCGCGTACCCGCCGAACACGTCTGGCATTCTGCGTCACCCGTGTGAATCTTGACCCGGTCAGGTGTGCATGCGGCTCGACGGTCACGGCTCGCTTGCCGTCCTTCGCGGTTTCGAAGTCGCCCACCACGCTGACGGGGTCCCGGGAGATGGCCGTTCGCCGATGTCGCCGGGTGCGCCGCGGTTTTCACCCGCCCATCACAGTCAGCGACAGAAATGCCGCGAGATGTGACGCCATGCGTGAGTTCGGTGAGCGAGAGACTTCAGCCGCGTCCTCGGAGCAGTCGCCGTCATGGGCGACATGCAGGACAAGCGCCAGGAATCGGGCAAGGGCCGTGAGGAACAGGAGCGCCCTCGCTCGGACCGGGACCCGATCCGCTCCGGCACAGGCCATGAAGGGGCACGGCGCAGGAGCCCCGAAGAGCGCGAGCGGGACGAGACGACGCGTGAGCGCGGTGAGGACGAGATGCGCGACGAAGACGGCTACACGGCTTCGTCGCCCGGCCCGAGGGCGCCCCAGGCCAGCGGCGCCCAGTTGTGGGCTCCCGAAGTGGCCGTGCCGGGCGAGCCGACCGTGGCGCAGGGGTGGGGCTTCGCCCTCGCCGGGGTGAAGGAGATCCTCCCGAGCCGCGAGACCTGAGCGGAGGGGTGAGGGGCACAGGCCCGGACGGCGTTCTCACCGTGTCCCCGGCGACGTATCGGCCGGATTCGCCCGGCGCGGCAGCCTCTCGTGGAGCAGCCGGCCGACGAGCGCGCCGCCGAAGACGACCACGCCGATGGCGACGAGCCAGGTCTGGATGACGAGGACGGTTCCGAAGGGGCCGTAGGTGACGGCACTGGAGGCGATCAGCGGTGAGAAGACGAGACGGGAGAAGATCCGGAGGCCGAGCAGTCCGAGCATGGTGGCCACGGCCCCGGGGAGGAGGGCGATCCAGCCGACCCGGCCGGCGAGCAGCAGCCGCTGGGACCACCAGAAGAACAGGGTGCCGATCAGGAACGTCACACCGCCGCGGGCGGGGGAGTCCCGCCACGGCGGGGAGATCGCCGACAGGTAGAGCACGCCGACCAGCACGGCGAGCCACAGCGCGTGCCGCCACGGGGCCCACCAGCGAGCCGGGGACAGGTCCCAGACCTGCTCGTAGCCGCTCTGCAGCACGGTCCCGAAGGACAGGCCGAACACGGCCAGCAGCGCCAGGCCGAAAGCCGTCGTGGTCCGCCACGCCTGACCGGGCAGGGCGAACAGCCGCTCGATCTCCGACCTGGCCGGCGTCGATACGCCGAGCCCGTCCCCGAGCCACTGCGCGAACCCCCGCCCGTCGGCGGCGTCCGCCGCGGCGACGACGATCAGCAGCGGTACGAGTGTCAGGAACCCGAGCGCGGCGAAACCCAGCGCGCGTTGCCACAGCCCCAGCTCCCGCACGTGGGCCCAACGGCGGCCGGCCCGCGCGCGGCGGAACGTGCTGCGCATCCGGCCGACGGGCGACAGCCGCCCGGTCGTCGCCGGCGGGCCGCGATCAGGGGAAGTCGGGTCGACGGGCATGGCCGCTCCAGCTGCTGCCCTCCCCACGGTAGGCCGTTCGGGTCGGTCCCTCCACCGAGCGGAGCAGGAAGCACTTGGCGAGGAAGGGTTTCGAAAGGGCCGATGGCGGCTAGGCGCTGGGTATGGTGCTGATCGGATGCGCGTGGAGCGTCCTGGGCGCGGCGGCGCAGGCGACCTCCCGTATCCCGCTGATGACATGCGTGACCTGCCCGACGTTCCGCTTCCACCCCGCGGTCGTCGCGCAGAAGGCGGCGACCGTGCAGATCCTGTCCGAGGGCCGCTTCCGGCCGGGACTCGGCTCGGGCGAGAACCTCAACGAGCACATAGTCGGCGCGGGCCGGCCCGCCGCCCAGGTACTCCTGGACGTGCTGGAGGCGGCTGTCGACATCAGCCGGCGGATGTTCACCGGCGAGTACGTGAGCCACCACGGCGCGCACGCCCTGCTTCGCCGGGCGCCAGGCCGTCTGGTCAACGCCGAACCTCCGGGCCCGGACAGTTTCGAACTCCCGCCCGCCCTTCGGAAGCTGTGAAGGAGGCCCCGCCATGGACCGCGCCGCACTCTTCGACGTCGACGGAACCCTCGCGGACACCAACCACCTCCACGTCACCTGCTGGTGGGAAGCCCTGCGCCAGGCGGGACACCATGTGCCCATGCACGCCGTACACCGTGCGATCGGCCTACCCGGCGAGGATCTCCTCTCCCATCTCCTGGGCGAGCAGCGGGACCACTCCGAGGACGACCGGCTGAGCGCCGCCCACGACACCCTCTACGCCACGTACTTTCCAAGGCTCCGCGCCTTCGACGCGGCCGCCGACCTCCTGCGGACGTTGTCGGACGCCGGGTGGAAGGTCCTGCTGGTCACCTCGGCCAAGGAAAGGGAGCTGGGCGCACTGCGCGAGGCCATCGGCGCGGACGACGCGCTCACCGCCACCGCGACCTCCGACGACGTCGAGCAGGGCAAACCCGCGCCCGACCCCGTCCGGCACGCCCTCGATCTGGCAGGGGCACCGGCCGACCGTGCGGTGTTCGTCGGCGACTCCGTCTGGGACATGAAGGCCGCCGCCCGCGCCGGCGTGAGCGCGATCGGCCTGCTCTGCGGAGGGATCCCCCGCGCGGACCTGGAGCACGCGGGGGCCGCCGCGACGTACCGCGACCCGGCAGACCTGCTGGCCCGCCTCGGCGACAGCCCGTTCTCCCGCGTGCCCGCCCGCTGAGGGAGTGTCGGACGAGGGTGACGTCGACGTGGTACAGGTCGGTGTCCCCGCGTCACGATCGGACGTGCTCCTCGGTGCCGGGGTCGCGGCGGAGGACGAGGCCTCCGCCGAGGGCGGGTGAGCCCCGTACAGGGAAAGCGACCCGAGTCGAGCGTTCCGCGCCGTCTTTAGCCGAAGTTGCTCAAACAGCCCGGTCACGCGGCCGGCAGCACTATCGTCCACATCTCGCCGCCCACACCGACCGGCCCGCCAGAGTCCGCCCCTGTCGCCCCCGGTGACACCCGCCGTCCGACGGCCGCCTCGCACGACCGCGTTCCCGGCGGCGGTGTCACCGTTGACGACCGCCCCTTCGGAGACTGTGCCTACATGCCCAGTGGATCGCCTCCCACGAGGAGGCCGTTGACCGTCCTGGTCCTGGTCGCCGCCGTACTCGCCCTGCTTCTCGGCGGGGCGGGCGCGGCCTTCGCGCATGCCGGACTGAGCGGCTCCGATCCTGCGGACGGCAGTGTCCTGAAGGCCGAGCCGCAGCACGTCACGCTCACCTTCACCGAGTCGGTCAGCTTCTCCGACGACTCACTGCGCGTGCTGTCGCCGGCCAACGAGCGCGTGAACCCCCGTCCCGCGCAGCATGCGGACGGCAAGGAGAACACCGCCCGGGTGGAGCTGTCCGGCAAGCTGCCCCAGGGCACCTACACGGTGGCGTGGCGGGTCGTGTCCGCAGACGGCCATCCGATCTCCGGCGCGTTCGTCTTCTCCATCGGCCGGCCGTCCGAGACCGCCGCCGTGGTGGCGACCGGCTCACCGGACGACACGGCGGTCGGCCGCCTGTACGGAGTCCTTCGCCACATCGCCTACAGCGGCCTCGCCCTCCTCGTCGGAGCCGCCACGTTCGTCCTCGTGTGCTGGCCCACGGCGGGCGCGATCCGTCCCGTGCGCAGGCTGCTGACCGTCGGGTGGGTGGCGCTGACGGCGTCCACGGTGGCCCTGTTGCTGCTGCGCGGCCCGTACGAGACGGCCGGCTCGGTGACTTCGGCGTTCGACCTGGCGCAGCTGGGCCGGGCCGTCACGACGAGGTCCGGTGGCGCGCTGATGGCACGGCTCGTGCTCCTGGCGGTCGCCGCGGTGTTGCTCAGGCGATGGGCCCGACGGTTCGACCGTGCCGATGACGGCGCGCCGCCGCCCGAACTCGGGGCCCGGGTCCGGCAGGTCGGTGCGCTGCTTGCCGTGGCCCTGGCGGTCACCTGGGCCTTCGCGGAACACGCCGCCGCCGGTATCCAGGTGGTGCTGGCCATGCCCGTGGCTGTGCTGCACCTGCTGGCCATGGGGGTCTGGCTGGGCGGCCTGATCACGCTGCTGCTCCTCCTCCGCCGCGGCCCCGCCGGCCAGGGCGTTCCGGCGTCCGCGATCGCCCGCTTCTCCCGCTTGGCCTTCCGAGCCGTAGCCGTACTGGTCGGCACGGGGGTCTACCAGTCCTGGCGGCAGGTCGGCTCGTGGGAAGCGCTGTCCACCACCTCGTACGGCAGGACCCTCGTCGTGAAGGTCGCCGTCGTGGTCCTGGTGCTGTGGGTGGCCTCGTACTCCCGCCGCTGGACCGCCCGCCTCGTCCACGAGGCGTCGCCGGCCAGGAAGGCGGTGCGGGTGCGTGCCGCGGAGCGGGTGCGGGTGGCCCAGACGGTGGGCGCGCCCACCGCTCCGGCAGGGCAGGACCGCGACACCGCACCCGATGCGCCTGCCGGGGACGGGCCGAGCGAGAAGGCGGCGCCGCCCGCCTCCGAGGCCGACACGTACCGGCGCGGCCTGCGCCGCATGGTGACCGTCGAAGCCGTACTCGGCGTCGTGGTCCTGGTGATCACCACCATGCTCACCGGCACCCAGCCCAGCCGCGCCGCCGGTGAGAAGGTCGCGGCAGCCTCGGCGCAGGATTCGGGGGTGAAGGTCCTCACGGTGCCCTTCGACATGGGCACGGCCAATCACCAGGGCACGGTGCAGATCACGCTGGCGCCGGGGCGCGTCGGCGAGAACACGGTCGAAGCCGTCGTCTTCACCGCGGACGGCGGTCTCGCCTCCGTTCCCGAACTCCGCCTCACGCTCACCCAGGAAGAGCTCGGAATCGGCCCGCTCGACGCCAAGCTCAAGAACCAGAAGGGGTATTGGGCCGCCTACGACCTGCGGCTCCCGATGCCCGGCGAGTGGACCCTGAACATCACGATCCGCACCACCGACATCGACCAGGTCACCGTGCGCGAGACCGTCCGCATCACGCCGGTACCGAGGTGACCCGCTGTGGCCGTGCCGTCAGTCGGCCCGTACGGCTGCGCCGCGGCGCAGCCGCTTTCCGCCGGTGAGGCGTTCGGTCTCCATCGGCAGGGCGCAGCGGTCGGGGCCGGCACGTGGAGTACGCCACGCGCCGGCCCCGACCGGTCCTGTCAGGCCTGGCTACGGCTGCGGCGTACCCACCAGAAGGAGCCGGCGGCGGCCAGCAGGAGTACGGCGGCGATCGCGCCGACGACGGCCCCGGTGTTGCTGCCCGCGTCCTTGCCGCTCGTCGCCTGCGCGCCCGCGTCCGTGGCCGCGACGGGAGCGGCCGACGGGGCCGCGGTCGAGGGCTGGGCGGAGGGGACGACCGCGCTCGGCGACGGTGACGGCGAGGGGCCGGCGGCGATCGGTTCGGCGCCGGGGGCCGCCGCTCGGAGCTCGAGCACGGGGGCGGGGTTGTCGACCTTCTCGCCGTTGGTGGGCACCTCGATCCAGCGGGAGATCTTCCCGTCGCCGTAGGTCTCCAGGGTCTTGAAGGCCAGGGACTTCTCGTCGGGCAGCTGGCGTACGGTGACGCTGTACTCGGCGTCCGTGCCGGTAGCCAGGGCCGGGCCGCCGATCGCGTACCCGTCCGGCGTGGCCGTCAGCTTCCACTCCTTCGGAGCGTCCTTCAGCGTGACGGCGTCCGGAGCGATGCCCTGCGGCAGGACCACCCGCAACTCCGAGATGCCCGCGGTCTCCGATTCGGCCTCGGAGGTGAAGGAGAGCGTCACGTTCTCGGCGAGTGCGCGCGGGTCGGAGGCGGTGACTTCGGCGTGCGCGGCGGCGGGGCCGGCAGCCACACCCACGACCACCAGGGCGCCCACGGCCGCGATGCCCAACCTGCGGAGCCGGCGACGCGTGTGTGTTCCGTTCATGTTGGAGAACCCTCTCGGTACGCGTGACGGGCCTCGATCTGCAGCCGAAGGGCCCGTCAGGATCAGGGGAACGTCTCCTGCACATCCGTCAGGAGGCCCCCGGCGCACCACCGCGTGAGACAGCATCGTGGTCACCATCGGCCGCATGGCCGAGCCGTCGCTCGCAGCGCGGCGGACGGGCCGCAAGCCCGTCCGCACCCCCGGCCGACAGGCGACGCCGAACGCCGCGGCGGTCGCCGCGACGGCTGCCTGGACCCATCGGCCCACCGTCTCCGGCAGCCGGCTCAGCACCTGGTCCGCGCGATGCATGAGCAGAGCCATCACGCATGCGGCCACGCAGTGGACCGCCGTCATCGTCCACGTGCTGTGGTGTGCCGTACGTCCGATCTCCAGCGCGCTTCCGTGCGCTTCGGTGTGCTGGCCGCCGGCCGCCTGGGGTACGGACAGGGCTCGGTGCAGCAGCAGTTGAGCGAGCCCGGTGGCCGTGACCACGTACCACCCGGGGCGGCACGGACGGGCCGCGAGCCAGGAGAGCGCGAAGACCACCACCGAACCGACGGCAGCCCGCCGCCAGGACACCGGTTCCTCCGAGGCCAGATGGTGGCCGACGACCGCCAACATGCCGCTGAGCAGCGTGAACACGGCAGCCCGCAGCCGCCGTCCGCCCCACCTCGACGGCAGCGGACACGAGCGCATCCCCACAGAGGCTTCGGCCATGTCGGGTCCATCATCACCACACCCGGCCGCCGCCAGGCCCCAACTGTCAATTGCGGAGCAGTTTCGTGGTGAGGGCTGTCGGTCGGTGGCTCAGGGCGGTCGTGCGTGGAGTCGCCGGGTTGAACACCACTGGCCCTCGCAGGAGACTCGACATCGCCGTCGGCGGCATGCGGTTCTCCGGTCTGTCGGACGGAACGAGGCTCCGCCGGGGTCGTCCGGCTGGCCGAGCGGGCGAGGCCGCGGCCGGTGCTTTGCTCCGAGGCTGGCCGACCGCCGTCTGGTTGCCGTGTTCACCAGCCCGCTGAGCCGCGCCATGCGGACGGCCGAGCTCGCCGGCCTGACAGGTGCCAAGCCCGATCCAGACCTGTTGGAGTGGGACTACGGCGGCTACGAAGGCCTGACCGCCGAGCAGATCCGCGAGGCGAGGCCAGGCTGGAACCTGTGGCGCGACGGCGTCATTCCCGGTGACGCCGACCACCCCGGCGAGGAGCTCGCGCAGGTGGCCGCACGCACGGACGCGGTGCTGGACCGGATCCGTCCGCTGCTGAGCGAGGGTGATGTCGCCGTGGTTGCGCACGGCCACCTGGCGCGCGTGCTCACCGTGCGCCGGCTCGGCCTCGACGCGTCCGCGAGTCGACTGCTCGGCCACCCGCATCAGGGCACTCTCAGCTTCCTGGCCACCGAGGACGGGCAACCCATCATCTCCGCTTGGAACGTCCCTTAGGCAAGGCCGCCGCGTCACATCTGGCGCGAGAGGCTCCGGAAGCAGATGAGTGCCGCAGCAATGCCGGCGAAGGCGAGGAAGTGCTCGGCGTTGAGGCCGTGGCGGTGGTGAAATCTGCGGTATCCGGCGAGCCAGGAGACAGCGCGTTCGACAGTCCAGCGATGGCGTCCCAGCCGCTGGGAGGATTCGACGCCCCGTCGGGCGATGCGTTGGCCCCGGAGATGCCGATCCCCACCCTTCGGGCGTGTGGGTGTCGTCGGCACCACCCGTTGGCACAACTCCCACAGCCCATCAGGCACGAGGCGCTCCGCGATCGTCACGGTCGCAGACCACTGATCCAAACGAGATGACCTCTCAGGGGGCGGCGCCGTACATCCGTCGGGGTGTTCGTGCCGCCGGTGCGACAGAGGGTTCTTCGTGGTGATCGGCGGTGTACCGGTCGAGTCAGGCTCTGAGCGCACGCAGTGGTGTGAACGAGGCCGGGCGGCGCAGGCGTTGACGGTCGTCGAGCCCCGGGCAGGTCCGCCCCGGCCCCCGCGCTGACCGGAGCAAGAGGCCATGTGAACAGGGAAAACGCAACTTCGACATGGCCCGCTGAGGCAGCTACCTTCACCTGGTCTTCGGCGATCGCCCACGGTCGCACCGGAGTTCCTTCAGGTTGAGCCACCCGCGACGGGTGGGTCGGTCACGCCCACGACCAGGGAGAGACACATGCCCCAACTTGCGCTGTACACCTTCGGCGTCCTGCAGTCACCTCTCGCCGATCCCACCCCTCTCACGCACGAGTTCTACGACATCGGTGAGGCCGTGTACCGGAAGATCAGTCAGCACCCCGGATACCTCGCGCGTGCTGAAGCGGCGGGCGGTGACCGGGGCTTGCTCTTCGGGGCGGACTGGGGCGCATGGGGAGAGTTCGCCGTACCGACCTGGTACGACAAGGGCCGTACGGTGGAAACCACCGCCCTGGCCACGACACTCTCCCTCTGGACCGACCTGAACCCCGCCTTCGACGCCGTCTACACAGGTCTGCACCGTGAGGCGCTGAACAGGCGTTACGACTGGTTCGAGAGGACAGGACACCCGAATTACGTGTGCTGGTGGGTCTTTGACGGTGTGATACCCACCTGGCAGGACGGCGTCTCCAAGCTGGAACACCTCCACGACCACGGCACCGCGCCGCACGCGTTCACCTTCCACCACTCGTTCGCCCCGGACGGAACTCCGACCAGGGTCAAGGGCATCGGGCCGAAGAGCGACCAGGTTCGCTGAGCCCGCCCGAGCGGCCCGGCCGGCGAGGTCGACCTGCGCGTCTCCAGGGTGGCGCCCGCATCGACCGGTCGGACGCACCGGTGCGGTGAGCCGCCGTCGTGGCCGCCGCCCTGGGGTGTCGGGTCGGCCAGGCGCTCCCGCCCGGGCCGGCGGGCCGGTCTGCCCGGCCGGTCGGCCACCTGGTCCGCGTGCACGTCGTCCGGCCGGCGTCGCATCATCGCGGTCATCAGGCCTCCCTTACGGTGCGTGGCGGCCACGCTCACCATCGTCACCCCCGCCGCTCCACCAGGGACTTTCCGTCGCGGAGGGGTCACCGGGAGGCGGCGCCACCCGACTGGGTCACCGGGAGGATCCGGCCGCGTCGCCGAGGTCGGGGCTTGACGATTCGCAGCGAAAGATATGACACTCGAAGTGCAAGTTGTTTTGTGCTTCTTCGTAGCCGTTGTTTGCTGCCTGTCACGAAAGGCGAGACATGTCCGTCTACAGCGTCCGAGCAGGTTCCCGGCCGAGCCGCGCGGGCCGCGCGGGCCGCACGCGCCGTACCGGGCCGCGTACGGCGTCGGCCTGGCGTGCGCGTACGGCCGCGGCCTACGCCGCTGTGGGCGCGGCCGTGGGCGGCATCTGGGCCCTCGGCGGGGACACGCCCGCGTGGGAGCACGCCCTGCGCGTCCTCGTGGTGGTGCTCTGCGTCAGCGTGGCCGGACGATTCGTCGGCCGCCGTCTCGCCCGCTCCGGGCGGGCCCCCGTCGACCGCCGGCTGTTCTTCGGCCTGGTGGCGGGCAAAGTGCTCCTCGTGGCCGTCGCGCTGCTCGTCGACCAGCTCGCGGGGCTGTGGTTCGCCGAGCCCGCGCTGATCACGGCCGGCTTCCTGTTCGTCCTGGTGACCCTCGGCGGTCCCGCCCTGCACGGCCGGCTGTCGCACGGCGCCGGAGGGCCTGGGGAACGGGCCGCGCTTCCGTAGCATCGCCCCGGACGCCCTCGGCCGTACCCGGTCGCAGCCCGGTCGCCCCGTGCCGACACCTACCTTCCGAGCTGTCGGAGTGTGACTGCACCAGGCGGCCGACCGCACGATCCCCGCCCGCGAGGCGGGGATCGGCTGTGTACCGACCGGTGACGCGGCCCTACCGGGAGTCAGTGGAGGTCGGCCGGCTGCCGGGACGGAGGCTGGTCCGTGGTGGCGAGCAGGGCGTGCACCGCCGTCTCCATCGTGCGGGCGGCCGCTTCGGCGCTCAGGCCGCTGCTGCGCCAGTGGTACCAGGCGCCCCAGGTCGTCACCGCGTCCAGTCCGTGGAGCACCTCGGATCCGCGCGGGGCGGGCAGACGTTCGAGTTCCTCCGCGAAGACCTCGGCCAGTCGCGCCCGGGCGAGGTCCAGCACCTCTCGGGTGACCTCGGTGACGCGGTCACCCGGTGTCGCCAGGCGCATCAGGGTCAGCTGGGCCGGTGTGATCCACTCCAGGATCCTGGCCCGCTGTTCCGTCAGGGCCGCTACCCGAGTGGTACGGGGCCCCGTGGTCGGAAGCGGCCTGATCTGCTCGATCAGCTGCTCCAGCCGACGGGTGATGGCCGTCTCCACCAGCTCGGACATGTCGGCGAAGTGGTGGAACACGAGGCGTCGGGACACTCCGGCACGCTCGGCGACCCGCTCCGCGGGGAAGGCGGATTCCCCCTCGTCGAGCAGGGAGAGGACGGCCTCGGCGATCTTCACCCGGGACTGCCGGCCGCGCTCGGCACGGCCGTCCGTGGCGCGGTCCTCGGACCCTGGTCGTCGAGCCGGCTGGTTCACGGCGTCCCTCCCCACCTCGCTGGGTGTCATTGTCGCAAACGGATGAGAAGGCGGCCGCGGCATCGGCAGCGCCGCCGGCCGCGGTTCGTGCCCTGTACCGCGGCGGGGTGGCGGGTCGAAGAGGGGGCCGGAACCGACCGGTCGGCTCCACACCCGCTCACCCGTCCGTACGTCCAACGCCGTCCGGTACCAGGCGTCGGGCATCGCCGTGGCGCCCTTCCGGCGGGCGGACCGCAGTTCGTCGGCGCTCGGGTGGGTGAAGGCGTACAGCAGAACAGCAGACCCGTCGCGAGGGAGACCTTGCCGACGACGCTCGGAACCCGTTGGCGGTCGTCCGGATCGAGCAGCATCAGCCGGGGAGCCGGTCCGGGGGTCATGCGGACGGTGACGAACCGGCCCCTGGCGTCGAAGGTGACCGAGCCGCGGAGCCCGCCCTGGAGCCTGCTGCGGACGGCGAGCTCGCGGCCGGTGGGGCCGGGGCCTTCGTGCGTGTCGATCCGGTAGGCGTCGCCGTGCAGGTGGCTGGAGCCGTTGGCGGCCATGAACGGGTGCTGCGGGACGGCGGGGACGGCGGGGACGGTGACCGGGCGCGGTGCGACGGCGTGACCGGTGGGGGCGACCGGGGGGGTATGGCCTGCGGTTTCGCCGCCCGGCAGGCGACCGTCGGGGCCTCCGTGCATGCTGGATCAAGCGGGGTCCGGAGTCGGCCGACGACCCGTGAGGACGACGACGGAGGCGGCACACCATGAGCCAAGCCATGCTCCGGAAGGTCATCGACTACGCCAACCGCGCCGACCCGTACCCGCTGTACGAGGAGCTGCGCAGGACGCCGGTGTTCCACGACGAGGACGGGCCGTACGTCGTCAGCACCTACCACGAGATCCAGGCCCTGCTGCACGATCCGCGCATCAGCTCCGACCCGCGCAATCTGACGCTGTCGGCGAGCGACCCGTTGGGGCAGGACGAGGGCGACGAATCGACTCTGCCGCCGGTCTTCATCAGGCTCGACCCGCCGGACCACGACCGGCTGCGCCGCATCACGAACCGGCCCTTCGGGCCGCCGCATTCCCCGCACCGGGTCCACGACATGCGCGGCGAGCTCGGTGGCATCGTCTCCGGCCTCATCGACGGCCTCGTCGGCGCGGACTCCCTGGAACGGATCGACCTGGTCGAGCAGTTCTCCTATCCCTTCCCGGTGACGGTGATCTGCCGGCTGCTGGGGGTGCCGCACGAGGACGAGTCGCGCTTCCACGTCTGGGCCGACACCCTCGCCGCCAGCCTGGACCCCGATCCGGACGTCGACCCCGGCACCACGTCCAAGGTCGCGGCCGACGCGCAGATCGAGCTCGGCATGTACCTGGCCGGTCTGATCGAGGAACGCCGCAAGAACCCGGGCGAGGACATGCTGTCCCAACTGGCGGCCGTCGATGAGGAACCGGACGGGTCCATGAGCATCCTGGAGATCATCAGTACCGCCGCGCTGCTGCTGATCGCGGGTCACGAGACCACGGTCAACCTGATCACCAACGGCATGCTCACCCTGCTGCGCCACCCGGACGTGCTCCAACGGCTGCGCGAGGACCCGCAGCTGTCCGTACCGATCGTCGAGGAACTGCTGCGCTACGAGCCGCCCGTGCAGTTGCTGCCCCGGCGCAGCGCGCTCGCCGACATCGAGGTGGGCGGGGTGACCATCCCCAAGGGCGCCACGGTTTTGCTGATCCTCGCGTCCGGGAAGCGTGACCCCAAGCGCTTCGAGAACCCGGACCGCTTCGACCCCGACCGCAAGGACATCCAGCACCTCGGCCTGGGCAGCGGCATCCACAGTTGCTTCGGCGCCCCTCTGGCCCGCTTGGAGGCCCAGCTGGCCCTCAGCGAACTGGCCCGCCGGTTGGAGAACCCCCGACTGCTGGAGGACCCGCCCCCGTACCGCCGGAACGCGGTCCTGCGCGGTCCCCGCCACCTGCCCATCGCCTGCGACGGCATCCGGCCCGCGTGACGGACTCGGTGGTCGGCTCGTCGAGGGAGAAGAGTCCCCCGACGCCTCGGTGCGCCGCGCGATCGTGCCCCGTCCCACGCTTCCCGCCGAGGAGCTGACGCGGTCGTCGGCGGACCCGTCGGAACACGTCGCGACCACCGCCGCCGGCATCGCCGACCCGCCGCTCGCCCACGTGCACCGGATCCTCGCGCTCGCCGGACGGTGACACCGCCCCGCGACGAGCCGCACCGGGCGGCACCGACGGGCTCATTTGAAACCTAAACGACATTTGTTGCATGTTTTTGCAACCTTGAGGGTCGCGAAACACATCCAAAGAGGCGGAACACCCGTTCTGCCCGCTCAAGGGCAGCCCCACCGTTCGGAGCGAAGTTCGTGCACGAGTACCCGCAGTCGCAGCAGCCCGGTCGATCCCGCAAGAAGGTGTGGATCGGCTCCGCGGTGGCCGTGGTCCTGCTCGCCGGCGCCGGCGCCGGGGCGATCTTCTGGGCGACGGACTGGTTCGACGGGAACGGGGAGTCCGTCAGTTACGCGAAGCCCTCGACGGGAGGGGGCAAGGACAAGGAGACCGGCGCCGGGAAGCAGGACGCCGCGCCGACCGCGGACCCTGACGTGTCCCTCCCCACCGGCCCGGTCACCGACTTCAAGCAGACGGTCAAGCTGGAGGACGGCACCCGCATATCCAAGGCCCGGGTGAAGGGCCCCAAGTCCGGCTTCGAGGGCAGCGTCTGGGTGTGGACGCCCAAGGAGTACGACCGCCCGGAGTACGCGAAGAGCGCCTTCCCGGTCATGATCGCGCTGCCCGGAGGCAACGGGAACGCCGACAACTACTGGGCGACCATGCCGAAGCTGGGCCTCCAGAAGGCCATCGCCGAGGGCGCCGCCGCCGGCAAGAGCCTCCCGTTCATCCTGGTCATGCCGATCCTCAACCCGGACGCCAAGTACTACTACGACGGCTCCGACATCCCCGGCCAGGCCAAGATGGGCACCTGGATCGGCGAGGACGTACCCGACCTCGCCCGCGCCAACTTCCGTACCTACAAGTCCCGCGACGGCTGGGCCTTCATGGGCAACTCCTCCGGTGCCTTCGTCGGCCTCAAGCAACTCCTGCAGAAGCCGGACCACTTCCGGGCCGTCATAGCCAACGGCGGCGAGATCATCCCCGACTCCCCGCTCTGGAAGGGCCACCAGGCGGAGATGGACGCGAACAACCCCGAGAAGCTCGCACCGAAGCTGATCGGCACCAAGGGCCCCGAGGTGGACATCCTCTTCCAGTACGGCACCAAGGAGGGCGGCCGCGACCGGATGGAGAAGTTCCAGCAGCAGTTCGGCAAGGGCCCGATCAAGGTCTCGATCCACGAGATCCAGGGCGGCGACCACAACGGCTGGGACTACGTCCGGGGCATGCGGGAAGGCGCCCTGGAACAGCTCAGCAAGCTGATGAAGGGGCCGAAGCCGCAGTAGGACCTCGCCTCCTCCGCCTCCTCCGCCTCCTCTGGTTCCTCCGGGTTCCTCCGGCTCGTAGGGATGCCTCCCGTACATCTGGTGTCGCGGCCCACCGGGAGGGGATCATGGGTGGCGCGCGTTGGCCGTCATCGCCGCAGCGAGTCCAGGAGGTACGTGTGTCCACAGCGTCGAGTCGTGCGTCCGGGAGTTGCGAGGTCCCGCTGCTCCGCGAGACGATCGGGGACAACCTCGACCGGACCGTACGGCGCTTCCCCGACCGGGACGCCCTCGTGGACGTCGCCGCCGGCTGGCGGTGGACGTACGCGGAGCTGGCCGTCGAGGTGGACGCCCTGGCCCTCGGGCTGTTGGACCTCGGGATCGTCAAGGGCGACCGGGTCGGCATCTGGGCGCCCAACCGCGCCGAGTGGACGCTCGTGCAGTACGCCACCGCGAAGATCGGGGCGATTCTGGTCACCGTGAACCCGGCGTACCGCTCGCACGAGCTGGAGTACGTGCTCGGGCAGTCCGGCATCCGGCTGCTGGTCGCGGCGGAGCGCTTCAAGAGCTCCGACTACGCGGCGATGATCGAGGAGGTCCGGCCGCGCTGCCCGGGGCTGGAGTTCACCGTCCTCTTCGACGGGCCGCGGTGGGACGCGGTGCTGGAACGCGGGCGCGGGGCCGACCCGGCCGCGCTGGCACGGGCACGGGCCGCGCTGAGCCCGGACGACCCGATCAACATCCAGTACACCTCGGGTACGACGGGCTTCCCCAAGGGAGCCACCCTCTCGCACCACAACATCCTCAACAACGGCTTCTTCGTGGGCGAGCTGTGCGGATACGACGAACACGACCGGGTGTGCATCCCCGTCCCCTTCTACCACTGTTTCGGGATGGTGATGGGCAACCTCGCCTGCACCAGCCACGGTGCGGCGATGGTGATCCCGGCGCCCGCCTTCGACCCGTCGGCGACGCTGGCCGCGGTGGAGGCGGAGGCCTGCACCTCCCTGTACGGGGTCCCCACCATGTTCATCGCCGAGCTGGCCGCCCCCGGGTTCGACGGGTACGACCTGTCGAGCCTGCGCACCGGGATCATGGCGGGCTCGCCCTGCCCGGTGGAGGTCATGAACGAGGTCATCGAGCGGATGGGGATGACCGAGGTCTCCATCTGTTACGGCATGACGGAGACCTCGCCGGTGTCCACCCAGACCCGGGTGGACGACTCGGTCGAGCGCCGCGTCTCCACGGTGGGCCGCGTCGGCCCGCACCTGGAGGTCAAGGTGGCCGATCCGCAGTCCGGCCGGACCGTCCCGCGCGGCACCCCGGGCGAACTGTGCACCCGGGGCTACTCGGTCATGCTCGGCTACTGGGGCGAGCCCGAGAAGACAGCCGAGGCCGTCGACCCGGAGGGCTGGATGCACACCGGCGACCTGGCCGTCATGGACGGTGACGGCTACCTGAGCATCACCGGCCGTATCAAGGACATGGTGATCCGCGGAGGCGAGAACCTGTACCCCCGCGAGATCGAGGAGTTCCTGCACGCGCACCCCGACGTCCTGGACGTGCAGGTCATCGGGGTCCCCGACTCGAAGTACGGGGAGGAGCTGATGGCGTGGGTACGGATGCGCGAGGGGGCCGAGCCGCTGACCGCCCAGGCCGTCCGCGCGTACTGCGCGGGGCGGCTCGCCCACTTCAAGATCCCGCGCTACGTCCACGTCGTGGAGGAGTTCCCGATGACCGTCACCGGAAAGATCCGCAAGATCGAGATGCGCGCGATGGCGACCCGCCTGCTCGAGGAGGAGACGGCCGGGGCCGGCGGCTCCTGACCCCGCCGCGTCCGGGACGACCGGTCGGTCAACCACGCCACGGGTGGGCGGGATCCGCGGTGATCTCGACGTGCTGAGGCGCGTGGCGCGGCAAGGACCAGATGCGGCCCGCGGTGCTGACAGCGGTCACGGTGGTCTCGTCCAAGGTGACCTCGGAGAACGGATCGGACCAGCTGGAGGTCGCGATCCATTCCAAGGTGCCTTCGTCGTCGTCCCGGGTCAGGGCGACCCAGCCGATGCTCCCGTGATCCGCTGACTCTCCTGCCGAGGCGCGGCTTCCGGCACGAGCGTGCGAGGAGAGCACGGAGCCGACCTCCACCCAGTTGCCGGCACTCCATTCGGTCGCCCGCAGGACCTCCACCCACTGCCACTGTTCAGCCCGGACGTCGTCGACCTGATCAGGTGGGGAGAGGCGCACCAGGTTCATCACCGACAGAGAACCGTCGGCGAACACGATGAAGTCCCCGTCAGGTGCCTCGCGCCCGCGCCACCGCCGGTGCACCTGATGAGCCATGCCGGTCGGGTCGGAAGCATCCATGCCCAGCATGGTGACACGCCGTCCGACACCCGCGCCTCCACAGGCGGCGGGCTGTCAGATGCGCGCCGTCTTCAGCCCCGTGAGGGCCCGGTCCGCCGCCGCGTACCCTGCCGGCGCGTTGCCGTCCTTCAGGGCCTGCTTCGCCCGCGCGATGTACTCCGCGATCTCTTCGCGGCGCCTGTGGTCAAGCTTCGATTCGGCGTCGGCCCAGATCTGTTCGAGCTGCGCGACCTTCTGGACCAGTCCTTCGGACATCTGTACTCCCCACAGCATGCGGCACTTACGGTATTGATCTTTTCATGCTCCGCATCCGATCCGGGGCGCGCCGTACCGGCGCGGCGCGGGCACCCGACCACGGGGCCGCCCGACCGGCGACCACCCCTCGAGGTCACCGGTGTCACGGCACCGTGAACCGGCACACGTCACCGTCGTGGGGGCGGCAGCCGTTACGGAGTGAGCCGGAGGAGGGGGGTGTCCGTCGTGAGGACCGCTCGGAGGGCGGGGATGTCCGTCCAGGTGAGGCCGAGCGAGCGGGCGGCGTGGCGGAGGGTGATGTGGTCGGTTCCGTCGGCCGTTTCGTGGAGGGCCTTCATGGCCGTGTCCCGGTCGAGGAGCGCGATCCCCCGGGCGGGCGAGGCCTGTTGGGGCGTTCGGGTGCGTTCGCTCTCCAGCCCGGGAATGCCGGTGAGCCGGTGGGAGACGTCGGCGGCGGCATCCAGGGTCGCCGGGTCCTCGGCGACGAGGGCTCGGGCGACCGGGTTGTGGGCGATGGCCTCCTGGAGCGGCAGGGGGTAGAGACCCGGGGAGGTGTCCGTGAGGTGGATGACGGTGCGGGCGGTACGGACGGTGCCGCGGGCGCCGTGGATGGCCGCGGCCCACAGCGCGGACGCCTCGGAGGGGTGCCAGGCCAGTGCGCGGGCGGCCGCGGTCGCCGCCTCCCGGTCGGGGAGGAGGGGACGGCGTCCGGCGAGGCGTTCGAGCAGGAGCTGCTCATCGATCTCGCCGTCCAGGCCGGGCCCCGCGATGTGGACGGTGGTCGGTACGCCGGTGAGGTGGCAGGCGGCGAGCGTGAGCGCGTCGCCGAACGGGCTGCACAGCCCGGGCTCGTCCCCGTGGGTCAGGATGTCGCCGCCGATGTCGACGATGCGGATCCGGCCGCCCGCGGCCTCGGCCATGGCCCCGATCTGCCGTGACAGGGAGGACAGCCCCCGGTCGGGGTCGAGGAGCAGCAGCCGGGCCGGCAGGTCTCGGGCGAGGGCGGGCAGGGTGGATCCGGCCGGGGGCGGGCCCGGGTGGCCGGCGTGAAGGCCGCGAAGCCGCCGCCCCGGATTCCCCCGCCCTCGTGGACGAGCCCGTCGAAGTCCCGTTCCCCGAGGGGGCCGCCGGCGGTCGGGTCGACCTCGGGGCGCTCCCACGCGTAGGTGGCGATCAGCGGCGCGCGGGCCGGGTCGGCCGGGTCGGCCGCGAGAGCGCGGGCGGCGATGAGGGTCCCGAGGGGGTCTCCGCCGCCACCCGCCGCGATGTACAGATCGCTCACGCGGCTCCCTCGCGCTCGCGCAGGTCGATGCCGGTGATCCGTACCGGTGTCGCCCCCATGTTCTTCCGGGCGCGCTTGTTCGCCGCGTGGAGGTTCTCGTAGTACTCGCGGTCGAGGTCCTTGACGGACCCGGAGTAGAACATCCAGGACAGCACGTCGCGGTACTTGAAGCCCTTGGGGGTCAGCTGGACCCGTCGACCGAGGCGGTGGATCAGCCCGTTGGACTCGGCCGCGTCGAGGACGGGTTCGAACTCGGCGGCGTGCTTCTGGTAGCCGAAGCGGTCGAGCTCCGAGAGGTCGAGGTCGAACGTGTCGAGGACCAGCCGCTTGCGGACGATCTCCTCGCCGGTCAGTTCGAAGCCGGTGACGGGCGCCAGCTCGTGGTTCCTGGCCCGCTCGATGTAGTCGGCGACCTCGGCCGCCGAGGGCTTCACGCTGCCGCACATGTAGTCGAGCACGCTGGTGTACGAGCGGGCTCCGACGCCGAGGCCGAGCAGGGGCACCGTCGAGTTCCTCGCCGGGGACGGCATCCCGCCGGCGGTGGTCGCCGAACTCCGCCGCCGGGTCAGGGTGGTCACCGCGCACGAGCTGATCACCGACGGCACCTCCCACGGCGACATCGTCGTGATCACCCTCGCCGAGGGCGAGGAGGACCGGACCGTGAAGGCCTTGACGGAGCTGCACGAGGCCACCGGCTTCCCCGCGGCCGATGTCATGGCCAAGATCACCTCCCTGCTGAACCGGTGAGCGCGGCCACCGACACCCGCCGCCCGCGCACCGCGGCGGACCGCCTCGGCCTGCCCGCACTGCGCGGGCACGGCCTGTTCATCACCGGCAACCTGATCGACTCCGTCGGCAACGGCATGCTCCTACCGCTGGGGCTGCTGTACTTCACCGACGTCCAGGGCCTGCCCCTGGCACGGGTGGGCGCGGCGATGACGGTCGGTCAGGCCGTCGCCCTGCCCGTCACGTTCCTCGCCGGACGCCTCATGGACCGCATCGGCCCCAAGAGCCTCGTGGTGTGGGCGAACATCCTCTCGGCCGCCGGGTTCGCCCTGTTCCTGCTCGCCCGCGAGCCGTGGCACGTCGCCGGCGTGTACGTCCTCGTCCAAGCCGGCATCAACATGTACTTCACCGCACAGCGCACACTGATCACCCACGTCACCCGGGCCGACGAACGCCGCTCCTGGTTCGCGTTCACCGGCTCGCTGCGCAACGTCGGCCTCGCCGCCGGGTCCGCCGCCGCGGTCGGTGCCCTGACCGTGTTCGGGAGCGGCTCGCTGCGCTGGATGATCGCGGTCGATGCCGCCACCTACCTCCTGGCCGCCGCCTGCTTCGCCGCACTCACCACCACCCCACCCCGGCCGGACGGTACGCCGCCGAGCGCCCTCGTGACCCGGGCCGACCACACCCGCCGCTACCTCCTGCTCGTGGCCCTCAACATCCCCTACGTCCTCGCGCAGGCCGCCCTCGCCGTCCTCGTCGCCGTCTACACCACCCGGGCCCTGGAGCTCCCCGCCTCGGCGGCGAGCATGCTGTTCGTCGTCAACACCGTCATCGTCTCCGCGTGTTCGACCGCCGTCACCGCGCACCTGGCGCCCAAGGTGCCCCGCCACGCCGTGGTCGCCGGATACCTGATCATGGCCTTCGGGATGTGGGCGTTCGCGCTGCCCGCCCTGCCCGGTGCCGCCTCCACCGCCTGGGCCGCGCTCGGCGTGGCGATCGTCCTGTTCAGCCTGGCGGAGATCCTCCTCGGCCCGGCGCTGAGCGAACTGTCCGTGAGCCTCACCCCCCAAGCGGCCGGGGGCTTCACGCAAGGCCTGTACCAGTTCTCGTGGGCCGTCGGCATGGTCGCCGCCCCCGCCCTGTTCACCGCACTGCTGGAGGCCGGCCCGCTCCTCCCGTGGGGCGTCGAAGCCGCCGCCTGCCTGATCGCCGTACTCGTCGCGCCCGCCCTCAAGGCCCCCAACCGCCACCGCCGAAGGAATCCCCGTTGATGACGAGCATCATCGAGTCCATCCATGAGGTCCCCGCCGCCGAGTGGGAGCACCTCGCCCGGCCGGCCGGCCTCTACCTCTCGCACCGGTGGCTCGCCGGCGAGGAGGAAGACCCCACCGCCACCTGCGCGTACGCGCTCGTACGGGACCTCGACGGCACCCTGCTCGCCGCCGCCCCCCTCTACCTGGTGCGGGAGGAGCCGAACGACAGCTACCAGCCCGAAACCGTACTGCCCCCGCACCTGCGGCCGCGCGTGATCGCCGGCGCGCGGCGCGGCTACCACAACACCCCGCTCACCGCACCCGGCCTCGGCCCCGGCCGGCGGGACGCCTGCCTCGCCCTTCTTCGGGACGCCGTCCGCGGCTTCGCCGACCACCACGGCACGACACACTGGTGGCCCTACCTCACCACCCCGGCCGCCTCCCGGCTCGACCCCCTCTACCCGCACCCGGTCCACCACCTGGAGGACGACGCCCTCATCCCGCTCCCCGGCGCGGGCATCGACGACTACATCGCCTCCCTGCCCTCACAGCGCCGCGTCGGCATCCGCCGCGAACGCCGCGAGTTCGCCGCGGCCGCCCTCGACGTACGTCGACAGGCGCTCGCGGACTGCTTCGAGGAGGCGGCGGTCCTCCTCGCCGGACATCAGCAGGACCACGGGCACGACCGGGACGGCGTCGACGCCATGACCGGTCTGCTGGAACGGCAGGCGACCGCGATGGGCAGCGAAGCGCGGGTGGTGGCCGCCTACGACGAAGACCGGATGATCGGCTTCTGCCTCTCCTACCACTACGGGCCCACGACATGGATCCGCGCGGTCGCCCACGACCGCCGGCACCCGGCGCCCCACCTGTACTTCAACCTCATGTACTACCTGCCCATCGAGGACGCCTACGCCCACGGCACGACCGCCCTGCACGCGGGAATGACGACCGTCGAGGCCAAGCGCCGCCGCGGCGCCGAGATCTCCGGCCTCTTCGCCCTGGTCGACCCGCAGCCGTCCTGACGTCCCGCCCGCCCCCGCCCGTCCTCGGGCCGGGGCGCGGTTCGCACGGTGGTTCTCGCGACCGCCCGGTCCGCTGCGCCCCCGGCCGGTAGGGTCCGGCCATGTCCACGTACGAACGTGAGATCGTCGCGCCCGTCGACCTGTGCCGTCCCGACGGAAGGATCGCCCCGCAAGCGATCGGCTGGTCCCGCACGCCGCTGCACCGCTGCCGGATTCCCGGCTGGGGGCGGACGAAGCGGTGGGAGTACTGGTGCGTGACCACGCCGACCCACCTGGTGGCCCTGACCGTGAGCGACCTCGACTACCTGGCCCTGAACTCGATCTACGTGCTGGAATACGGTACGGGCGGCCGGGAGTTCGAGCGCACGGCGATCGTGCCCGGCGGATGCGGCGTCCGCCTCCCCGACACCGTCGCGGGAGCTCCGGATCCGGTGTCCGCGCCGCTCGTGGTCGGACCGCCGCGGCCGGTCAGGGGCCAGGTACGGATCGAGATCCACGGCGAGGGCTCCGCCACCCGCCTGCGGGCGCGTTGCGTCGGTCCGCGAGGCCTCCCGGTGGAGGTGGACCTCCTCGTCGGGATGCCGGCCGGGCACGAGACCCTCTCCGTGGTGGTGCCCTGGGACGAGCGACGCTTCCAGTACACCTCCAAGCACACGGCCCGGCCCGCGACCGGCACGGTCCGCATCGCGGACGACGTGCTGGCGTTCGGCGAGGACGCCTGGGGCACCCTCGACCACGGGCGGGGCCGGTGGCCCCGCTCGGTGGTGTGGAACTGGGGTGCCGCCTCCGGGCGTACGGACGGCCGCACCGTCGGGCTGCAGTTCGGCGGTCGCTGGACGCGCGGCACCGGGGCGACCGAGAACGCGCTGTGTGTGGACGGCCGGATCAGCAAGATCGGCCAAGAGCTGGAGTGGCACTGGTCCCACGACGATCACCTGGCGCCGTGGTCGATCCGCAGCCCCGGAGCGGACCGGGTGGACCTGGTGTTCACGCCGTTCCACAACCGGTCCACCCGCACCGACATCGGTCTCCTCGCCAACCGCACGGATCAGTGCTTCGGCCACTACACGGGCTCGATCCGCACGGACGACGGCGAGCGGATCGAGGTGGACCGGCTGCTGGGGTGGGCCGAGGACGTCCGCATGCGCTGGTAGGACGAGCCGCGGCGGGGCCGGCGGGGGTGGGCTTCGCCTTCTATGTCCAATCTGCGTTGTTCCTAGAATGGGCGCGTGAAGGATATCGATGCGATCGCGGCGTTGCAGGATCCGGTGCGGCGTCGCCTGTACGAGTACGTGGTGGCGCAGGGCCGCGAGGTCGGCCGTAACGAAGCCGCCGAGGCGGCCGGGGTGGCCCGCACCCTTGCCGCGCACCATCTGGACAAGCTGACCCAGGTCGGGCTGCTGGAGAGCGGCAGTCGCCGGCTCACGGGTCGCTCGGGGCCGGGGGCCGGTCGCCCGGCCAAGGTGTACACGCGGGCGCGGGCCGAGCGGTCGGTGTCGCTGCCCGCCCGTGACTACCGCACCGCCGCCGAGCTGCTCGCCGAGGCCGCCGAGCAGGCCGGGCTGGACGCCGTGCTGTGCGCCGCCGCGCGCCGCCGGGGCGAGGGCCTGCGCGGCTCGGCGGCGCCCTGCGGCGGCCTCGAAGAGGCCGTGGAGATGTTGGCCGCCCGTGGCTACGAACCGCACGTCGAAGCCTCCGGCGGGGTCGAGGGGGGCGCGCCTGTCGTGCGGATGCGCAACTGCCCCTTCCATGCCGTGGCCACACGCTTTCCGCCGCTCGTCTGCGGCATGAACCTCGCGCTGCTGGAGGGGCTGATCGGCGTCGAAGGCCCGGTCCGGGCTCGGATGGACGCTCGGCCGGGGGAGTGCTGCGTGGTGCTGGAGGATTCTAAAAACAATGAAGATTGACATAGAAAATGGAGCTGTGCTGGGATGAGGCCATGACCGACGCCGCGCATGCCACCCACCTCGCCCAGCTCAACGTCGCCACCCTCCTCCACCCCTTCGACGACCCGCGCATGGCCCCGTTCGTCGAGATGCTCGATCCGGTCAACGCCGCCGCCGACGCCACGCCCGGCTTCGTGTGGCGGCTCGTGGAGGAGGGGGCGGCCGACGCCACCGGCCTGCGCCCGGCGGGTGAGGACGTCGTGGTCAACCTGTCGGTGTGGGAGACGCAGGAGGCCCTGTGGGACTTCGCCTACCGCAGCGGGCACCTGGAGGTGATGCGGCGGCGCCGCGAATGGTTCGCACGGCACGTCGAGGCGCACATGGTGCTGTGGTGGGTCCCGGCCGGACATCTCCCGACCGTCGGTGAGGCCCTGGAGCGCCTGGCGGACCTGCGGGCGCACGGGCCGTCCCCGCGCGCCTTCACCTTCGCCTGCGCCTACACGGCCGGCGAGGCCGCACAGCACCTCGGGACCGTAGCGCCGACGCGACCCGAGCCGACGTGGCCCGAGCCCGCCGTTCCGAGCGCCCGCCCGGTGCCGGCCGGGGACGCGGCGGCGGCTCGGTAGCGGCCGGTTCCCGGCGCGGCGATGAGTTCGCGGCCCCGCGCGGGTCTATCCCTTGACGGAGACGACCGACTCACCGGGAGCAAGCCATGGGCCTCATCCACATCGAGATGTTCGCGACCCTCGACCTCGTCGGGCAGGCGCCCGGCGGCCCCGACGAGGACCCGGCGGGGTTCCCGTTCGGCGGCTGGCAGGCGCCTCTGCTGGACGAGGTGGCCGGGGCGCAGGTCGGCGCTGCGTACGAGGGCACGGACGCCCTCCTGCTCGGCCGCCGGACGTACGACATCTTCGCCGCCTACTGGCCTCACCAGGAGGGCGGCGAGGACAACGAGATCGCCACGCTCTTCAACCGCGTCCCGAAGTACGTGGCCTCCCGCGGCAGGCCCGACCTCTCCTGGGCCGGCTCCACCCAGCTCGGCCCGGACCTGGCCGGCGCGGTGCGCGAGATCCGTGACCGCCACGAGAACGTGAAGGTCGTCGGCAGTCTGAACCTCGTGCAGAGCCTCCTGCGCGAGAAGCTCTTCGACCGCCTCGACCTCTGGCTGCACCCGATCGTGCTCGGCGTCGGGAAGAAGGTGTTCGACGACGGCGCGGTACCCACCAACCTCACCCTCCTCGCACCCCCGGTGGCCGGCGCGAAGGGCAGCGTGTACCTGCGCTACGGGCTCGCCGACGGCGTTCCCGCGACGGGGGACATGAGCGCATCCGACCGTGGTGTCGCGAGCGAGGGCTGAAACCACCGCGCACCCGGTGGCCGGCCGGAACCGGCCGGGCGGCCGGGAAGCCCCCACGGCACACACCGTACGCCGCGGGGGCCCGGCTCAGCGGGACGGTGTCGCGGGCCCGGCATACGCTGGTTCGGGGGGCCGAGATCCGGGCGGCGACGCATGCCGGAAGGGACGCCCTGATGGACGAGTACCCGCTGATCGAGAACCACGGCCTGATAGGTGACCTGCAGACCGCGGCGCTGGTGACCTCCGACGGAGTGGTCGACTGGTTCTGCTGTCCGCGTTTCGATTCGCCCAGCGTGTTCGGAGCCCTGCTGGACAAGGGCAAGGGCGGCCACTGCACGGTCCGGCCGGCCCACGCGACGTACGCGACCAAGCAGTTGTACCTGCCCGACACCGCGGTCCTGGTGACCCGCTTCATGACCGAGGCCGGCGCCGGCGAGGTGGTCGACTTCATGCCCCTGACGGGCACCACGGTCACGGCCCGGCACCGGCTGGTCCGTATGGTCCGCTGCGTCCGCGGCAGCATGACCTTCGACGTCGACATCGCGCCCCGGTTCGACTACGGGCGCAAGTCGCACGAGCTGCACGTCACCGAGAACGGGGCGGTGTTCACCTCCGACGGCACGACCCTGACCGTGCACGCCATCCGGGAACCGGACGACGAGCGGCTGGGCCAACTCCTCACGGGTGACCACGACCTGCGTCTCACCCTGAACCTGCAGGCGGGGCAGCAGCGCGGGCTGATGCTGGAGTCCGCCGCCGAGGGCCCGCCCCGGCAGATCCGCCTCGCCGAGTACGAGGAGCTCTTCCAGGCCACCAGGGGCTACTGGCGGAACTGGCTGAGCACCTCCCGCTACACCGGCCGCTGGCGCGAGGCGGTGGAGCGCTCCGCCGTGACCCTGAAGCTGATGACCTACGCCCCCACCGGCGCCGTGATCGCCGCCCCCACCGCCGGGCTGCCCGAGCAACTCGGCGGCGAGCGCAACTGGGACTACCGCTACACGTGGATCCGGGACGCCTCGTTCTCCGTGTACGCCCTGCTCGGCATGGGGTTCACCGAGGAGGCGAAGGCGTTCATCGGATGGCTCGGCGACCGGATCGCGGAACGGGCGGGCGGCGAGGGGGACACCGGGCCGCTGAACATCATGTACGCGGTCGACGGCTCCTCCGACCTGAAGGAGGAGAGCCTGGACCACTGGGAGGGCTACGAACGCTCGTCGCCCGTCCGCATCGGCAACGGAGCGGCCACCCAGCTCCAGATGGACATCTACGGCGAGGCGATGGACAGCATCTCGTTCGCGCAGAGGCACGGCATCCACCTCGGGTACCGGGGATGGACCGGCCTGATCCGCGTGCTGGAGTGGCTGGCGGACCACTGGGACTCGGCCGACGAAGGGCTGTGGGAGACCCGCGGCGGGGCCCAGGACTTCACCTACGGCCGCGTGATGTCCTGGGTGGCGTTCGACCGTGCGCTGCGGCACGCCGAATTCAGCGGTCGGCCCGCACCGGCGCTGCACTGGAGCGCCACCCGGGACCGGATCTTCGAACAGGTCATGGAGAAGGGCTGGAACGAGGAGCGCGGCGCGTTCGTCCAGCACTACGGCAGCCGGGTCCTGGACTCGTCGCTCCTGCGCATGCCCACCGTCGGCTTCCTCACCCCCCAGGACCCGATGTGGGCCTCCACCCTCGATGCGATGGAGCAGGAACTGGTCAGCGACAGCCTGGTGTACCGCTACAACCCCGAGGCGTCGCCGGACGGTCTGCGCGGCTCCGAGGGCACGTTCTCGCTGTGCACCTTCATGTACGTCGACGCACTCGCCCGCGCCGGACGCATCGACCAGGCCCGGCTGGTCCTGGAGAAGATGCTGGGCTACGCCAACCACCTGGGCCTGTACTCCGAGGAGATCGACCTCACCGGACGCCAACTGGGCAACTTCCCACAGGCGTTCACCCACCTCGCCCTCATCGACGCGGCGATCACCCTCGACGCGGCCCTGAACCGGGGCTCCGCGCCGTAGGGACGGCGTGGCACGCGCCGAGATCGAGGTTCACGCTCGGGGCGCGGCCTTCTCGAGGTCGTCGACGCTGCCGGACATGACGGTCCGGATGTGCTCGGTGAGGTGCGCCGTCGGCCAGTCCCACCAGGCGATCGCGAGCAGGCGGGCGACGTCCTCGTCGTCGTACCGGCGGCGGATGAGCTTCGCCGGGTTGCCGCCGACGATGCCGTAGTCGGGGACGTCGTCGACGACGACCGCACCGGAGGCGATCACGGCACCGTGCCCGATGCGCACTCCGGGCATGACCATCGTGTCGTAGCCGAACCAGACGTCGTTGCCGACGACGGTGTCCCCCCGGGAGGGGAGGCCGGTGAGCAGATCGAAGTGCTCGGACCAGGAGCCGCCCATGATGGGGAAGGGGAACGTGGAGGGGCCGTCCATCCGGTGGTTGGCGCCGTTCATGATGAACCGCACCCCGGTGCCCAGCGCGCAGAACTTCCCGATGACCAGTCTCTCCGGCCCGTAGTGGTGGAGGACGTTCCTGGTCTCGAACGCGGTCGGGTCCTCCGGGTCGTCGTAGTAGGAGTAGTCCCCGGCCTCGATCAGGGGTGACGTCAGCAGGGGCCTCAGCAGCACCACGCGCGGCTGGTCCGGGAACGGGTGCAGCACGGTCGGGTCCGCGGGAAGACGGTTCATGGCGGTCGCTTTCGGTACGGCAGAGGTCGACGGAGGTTCCATTCCGCGCGCGCCGTGCGGGCCCCGACCGGCGGTGCGTCAGCCCTCGGGCTCCGGGCCGCCCCGGCGCAGGTCGGTGTCCGTGAGGGGTTCCAGTTCGCCGCGGGTGTCGAGCCGGTACAGGAAGGCCACCGCGGGGAAGACCAGGACCGCGGCCACGACGGTCACGATGAGCAGCCAGTGCAGGGTGCTGGGTGCCCCCGCCGCCTCGGCGACCGTCAGCCGGCCGGGGATCAGGTACGGGCGCTGCGCCACGCCCCAGGCGAGCACGGCCGAGGCCATCAGGACGACGGCCGCGGGCCGGGACCACGCCCCGGAGGTGCGCAGCAGCAGCCATGCCGTGACGAGGGTGGCCAGTACGGCCAGGACGACGAGGACGAGCCCGGCGCCGTGGGTGAGGCCGTGCCACAGGTGGGGTGCGTCGCCGTGGGCGACGATCAGCGTGACCGCCCCCAGCACGGCGAAGACGGCGAGGGCGATCAGTGCCCGCCGCCGGAAGTAGACGTGCAGGTCGGGGGCTTCGTAGCGGACGGCGTCCGCGGCCAGGAACACCGCCCCGAGCAGAGCTGTGCCGACGACGGCCAACAGGCCGAAGAATACGGAGGTCGGGTTGAACCAGGCGTGCGCCGTCGGCTCGGTGCCCGGTCCCACCCGCCCCGAGGCGATCCCGCCCGCGGCGGCGCCGAGGAAGAACGGGGTGAGGAGCGAGGAGACGGCGAACACCGCGCCGTAGATGCGCCGTCCGGCGATCCTGCGGGTGGGCTTGCGCAGCGCGAAACCGGCGCCGCGCAGCACGATGCCGATGGCGGCGAGGGCCAGGGGCAGCCACATCGCCGAGAACACGGTCTGGAAGAATACCGGGAACCCGGTCCACATGATGACCAGGACGAAGATCAGCCAGACGTTGTTGACCTCCCAGACCGGGGCCATGGCGTGGTCGATGAGCCAGCGGGGGCGCTTGCCGCGCTCCGCGCCGCCCGCCGTCAGGTCCCAGAAGCCCGCGCCGTAGTCGGTGCCACCGGCGCAGGTGTAGGCGGCCACCGCGAGGAGCAGGACGGCGGCGACCACACCGGCGGCGGTCACGGCCTGCCCTCCTCGGTCGGCGCCGTGTCGTCACCGTTCCCCGGAGCGGGGGCGTCGCCGGCCGCGACGGCGGAGCGCGGGCCGTAGGGGGTGTCGGTCTCCGGTGTCACCATCGTGCCTGCCTCGACGCTTCGTTCGTCGTCCAGGCGCCATCGGGTGCGCATCTTCAGGAGTACGGCCAGGAACGAGCCGAAGATGAAGACGTACACGACGACGACCAGCCCGAACATGGTCCACAAGGTGCTGGAGCGGGCCCCGGTCACGGCTTCGGCGACCCGCATGTTCTCGTAGACGATCCACGGCTGGCGGCCCACCTCGGTGGTGATCCAGCCGCACTCGACGGCGATGACGCTGGCCACGCCGGCGCAGGCGGCGCTGCGGTAGAACCACGGCGAGGCGGGCAGCCGGCGGCGGCGCCACCAGATGAACGCGTACCAGACGACGAGCAGCAGGAGCACCGAGCCGATGCCCACCATGATGTCGAAGGTCCAGTGGATGAGGGTGGCCTGGGCGACGGTGGGCCGGTTCTCCGCCGGTACGGTCGCCAGTCCGTGCACCTCGGTGTCGGGACTGAAGCCGGCCAGGATGGAGTCGAGTTGCGGGATCTTGATGCCGCCCGTGACGGTCCCGTCGGGGTGGAGACGGCCGAAGAGGTACTCCGGAACGTGCGTGTCGGTGTTCCAGACGATCTCCATCGCCGCGAACTTCACCGGCTGCTTCTGGAACACCGCCCGGGCGATGGCGTCGCCCAGCATGAACTGGACGGGAGTGAACACGGCCGCGACCGTGAACGGCACGGTGAAGCCGAGGCGGTGGTAGCGGTCGCGGCGCCCGCGCAGCCAGCCGGTGGCGTACACACCGGCCACCACGAACCCGGCGGTGACCAGCATCGCCACGACGAAATGCCAGTACTGCGGCCCGAACATGGGAGTGAAGATCGCCTTGCGGACGTCCACGTCCACGGGGTTGCCCTCGGAGTCGAGGGAGAAGCCCTGTGGCGTGTTCATCCAGGAGTTGGCCGCCAGGATGCCGAAGGCGCCCAGCAGGGCCGTCGCCGGCAGCGGCAGCCCGAGGAGGAAGTGGGTCCGGGCGGGCAGCCGGCGCCATCCGTAGAGGTAGATGGCGATGAGGACGGCCTCCAGGAAGAAGGCCCAGGCCTCGACGCCGAAGCCGATCCCGAACACGTCGCCCCACCGGCCCATCAGCCCCGGCCACAGCAGGCCGAACTCGAAGGACAGGACGGTGCCGGTGACGACGCCGATGGCGAACTGCACCGCCATGACCGCCGACCAGCGGCGCGCCAGCAACAGGGCGGTCGCGTCGCCGCGCCGCAGCCCGTAGCCGTGCATGATCAGGGTGATCAGCGGCAGCGCCACGCCCATGGGCACCAGGATGATGTGTGAGGCGAGCGTGAAGGCCATGAGCGAGCGGGCCGGCAGCATTTGAGGCGGTGCCTCCGCCAGCAGGTGGAGCGTGGTGTGCATGCGTCCCTCCCCGGGGCTGCGCGCGGATGGAGGTCAGCCGCCGGTGGCGAAGCCCGGGAAGAGGGTCATTCCGCCGTCCACGTAGAGCGTGGCGCCCACCACGTAGTCCATGAGGTCGGAGGCGAGGCCGACGGCCGCGTGGGCGATGTCCGCCGGGTCGCCGACCCGGCCGTACGGGATCAGCTTGAGCAGGTCCTGCTCGGCCTGCTCCGTGTCCCAGGCGCTGCGGTTGATGGGTGTCCGGATCGCGCCGGGGGCGATCGCGTTGACGCGGATCTTCTGCGGGGCGAGCTCCTGGGCCAGGGTCTCCATCATCATCTGCACGCCGCCCTTGGACGAGGCGTAGTTCACGTGCCCGGCCCAGGGGATGATCTGGTGCACCGAGCTCATGCAGATGATCTTGCCGGCGGAGCTGGAGACCTCCGGGACGACCCCGCGCCGGAGGAACTCCTTCGTCGCCTCGCGGGCGCACAAGAACTGTCCGGTCAGGTTGACGTCGATGACCTTCTGCCACTGGGCGAGGGTCATCTCGGTGAAGGCGGAGTCCCGTTGGAGGCCGGCGTTGGCGACGAGGATGTCGATGGTCCCGAACTCCTCGACCATGCGGTTCGTCATGGCCACGACCTGGGCCTCGTCGGAGACGTCCGCCTCGTACGCCGCCGCACGCACCCCGAAGGAGGCGATCTCCTCGACGACCTTCTCGGCCTCCTCCCGTCCGGCCACGTAGTTCACGACCACGTCCGCCCCGGCCCGGCCCATGCCGATCGCCGTGGCCTTGCCGATCCCGGAGTTCGCACCCGTCACCAGTGCCTTCTGGCCCCGGAGCAGGTGCGCGGGGATCACACCCCGGGGTACGCCCTCGGTGGAACTCACGGCGGACTGCCTCCTTCGCACCGCCACCCCGTGCCGTCGGGGTGACGGCACCTCGGCGGGTCCGGCGTCACCCAATCACCGTGTCCGGGGTGCGGCGGCCCGCTGCGGTCCGCGTTGCGCCACCCGGACCAGGATCTTCGCCCGGTCGGCGGTGTGCCGAGGCGGGGGTCAGCCCATGCGTTCCAGGAGGTGGTCGCCGACCCGCAGGGCGTTCGCGATGGCCGTCAGCGACGGGTTGACCGCGCCGATGCTCGGGAAGAAGCTCGTGTCGACGACGTACAGGTTGTCCAGGTCGTGCGCCTTGCAGTTGAGGTCCAGGGCCGACGACGCCGGGTCGGTGCCGAACCGTACGGTGCCGGCCTGGTGCGCGGTGGCCCCGATCGGCATGCCCTTGTGCAGGTAGAGGCTGTGGTCCAGCAGGTGGTGCTCGTGCATGCCGAGGTGGCCCAGCATTTTCTGGAGCTTGTGCCGCAGCCGCTTCAGCCCGGCCGTGTTGTGGGACTCGTCGAGCGCGAGGTGGATGCGGCCGTCGCCGTCCAGGGTGACGCGGTTGTCGGGAAGCGGCAGGTCCTCCCCGCACAGCCAGAAGTCCACGGCGTGGTGGGCCATGACCTCGAAGGGCATGTCGGGGGTCACCGCGCCGGCCCAGCGCGGGGCCTCGCCGTGGATCTGCTCGGCGTCCGACTTGCCGAGCATCTGGATCCCGCCGAGAGGGTAGTCCCAGTCGTCGGCGCCCAGGTACCAGTCGTGCAGGGCCAGGGTCTTCTGGAACTGCGTGTCGTTCGGTTCCCTGGAGATGGCCATCAGGGCCAGGTTGTTGTGGCGCATGTAGTGTCGCCCGACCACGTCCGACGTGTTCGCCAGCCCCTGCGGGTGCCGGTCGTTCGCCGAAGCGAGCAGCAGCGCCGCGGAGTTGACCGCGCCGCAGGCCACGACCACCAGGTCGGCGGAGAACCGGGCCTCCTCACCGTCCTCGAGGCGGGCGACGACCGAGCTGACCGTGCGTCCCGTCGGGTCGGTCTCCAGCCGCACCACGTGGGCGTGGGTGACCATCTCGACGCCCGGATGCTCCAAGGCGGGCTCCACGCAGATCACCTGGGCGTCCGACTTGCCGCGGACCAGGCACGGGAAGCCGTCCACGCGGTTGCAGCGGATGCAGACGCTGGACGGGGTCGCCCGGCCCGCCGCGTCCTGGACCAGGTCGACCCCGATGGGCAGGTGGAAGGGGTGCAGGCCCTGCTTCTCCAGGTCGTCGCTCAACTGCTGGATCCGCGGCTCGTGTTCCACCGGCGGGTGGGCGTACTGGGCGCTCGCCGGCCCCTCCGTGGGGTCCTCGCCGTGCCGGCCGTGCACCCGGTAGAGGTGCTCCGCCTGGGTGTAGTACGGCTCCAGGTCCTCGTACCGGATCGGCCAGGCCGGGGAGATCCCGTCGTGGTGGCGCAGGTCCCCGAAGTCCTCCGGGCGCAGCCGGAACAGCGCCGCGCCGTAGAACTTGGTGTTGCCGCCGACGTAGTAGTTGACCTCGGGCGGGAACTCGCGGCCGTGCCGGTCGAACCAGAACTCGGGAGCGCGGTACTTCCCCTTGACGAACACCGCCGTGGAGTCCCAGTTGTCGCGTTCGCGGGGGAGGTAGCCGCCGCGTTCGAGGATCAGCACCCGCTTGCCGGACGGGGCGAGCCGGTGGGCGAGCGTGCCGCCGCCCGCCCCCGTTCCGATGACGATGACGTCGTAGTGCGGAGCGTCGTTCAACCGGATCACCGTCCTCGGCTCGCGGTGCCGCCGCCCGGGCGGGCCTGTCGCGGCAGGGTCCCCCTTCGAACGTAACCGCCCCCCGCCGGTGCGGCACCCGGGGATGGGGGAGCCGGACACCGGCGGCGGGGGTCACAGGACGGCGATCGGGTTCACCGGGGAGCCCGTGGCCCCCGGCAGCCGCAGCGGTGCCACCGTGCACAGGAACCGCCACTGCCCGAGCCCCGCGCAGGCGTCGGACAGCTCGTCCAGGTCCAGGTAGTCCATCAGGTGCATGCCCAGGGCGTGCAGGGCCAGGACGTGCACGGGGAAGGGGATACCGGGCACCGGGCTCGGGGCCGTGTCGTTGTTGCCGTCCGAGCCGAGGACGGCGACCCGCCGCTCGGCCAGCAGCCGCATGCACGCCGGATGCAGGCCCGCCCGGGCGTGCGCCGCGTCCCACGCGCCCCTCTCCTGGCGCCGGCGCCGGTGCCCGACCCGTACGAGCAGCAGGTCGCCCGGACCGATCCGCACGCCCTGGGCCTCCTCGGCCGCCATGAGGTCGTCGACGCCCACGAAGTCACCGGGCTCCAGCCAGGGGACCCCGCGCAGCCGCGGGACGTCCAGCAGGAGCCCGGGGCCGACGATTCCGTCCCGTACCAGGTCCAAGGTGATCCCACGGGCACCGCCCGCCGCCAGCCGGCTCTCCGGGATGCCCTCGTGGAGCTCGCCGTCGAAGACGACGTGACACAGGGCGTCGAGATGGGTGTGGGCGTCCCCGTGCACGTTCATGGCGAACCGGTCCAGTGCGAAGTGCACCCCCGGGGTCCCGGTCTCGGGCGGGGTCGGGGCGGTCAGCCGGTAGACGGCGGGTTGTGGATCGTCCGGCCCCGGCTGGGTCTCGATGGGGGCCGCCAGCGACAGGGTGCGCCCGTGACGCACGTCGGCGGCGGCCGCGGCCACACGTTCGGGGGTCAGGTGCGCGAGGGCTCCGCGCCGGTGCTCCGGGTGGGTGGACGCCTGCCGGCGCAGCTCGGCGTGCAGGGAGCGGAAGGCCGCCTCGGTCATGAAAGGCGACTCCGTCCGGTCGGGCGTCGGGTCGTCATCCGTCACGCGGGTCTCCCGGTCTGCCGAAGGCCCCGCCTCCACTGTCCGCCGCCCCGGCGTCCCCTGCATCCCGACAGCCGCGTCCTCCCGCGCCCGTACGGGCCCGCGTCCCGCCGTCCGCCCAGGGCGCCCCGCCGGCCGGCGGGGCGGGGACGGACGCCGCGCCCCGACCGCGGCGCGGCGTCCTCAGGGGCGGTGTCCGGAGACCGACCGGTACGCGACGGGGAAGTCGAAGTAGGTGTCGGGGAACAGCTCCGGCTTGTGCGTGAAGTGCCACCACTCCTCGGGGAGGTTGACGAACCCCTCCGCCGTCAGCGCCGACCTCAGCAGGTCCCGGTTCGCGCGCTGGGCCCCCTGGACCCGCGGGTCGTCGGTGTGCGACAGCGTGTCGAAACAGTCGAAACCCGTGCCCATGTCCACCGAGTTGTCCGGGTACCGCTCCGCCCGGGGCGCGTAGCAGGGCACCGACTCCTGCCCCGGCCGCGGCCGGGGCGCCGGCAACGCCGGCAGCCGTACCAGCGTCACGTCCATCGTGCTGCCCCGGCTGTGCCCCGACTTCTTCGCGATGTAGCCGTCCTCGAACAGCCGGGACTTGTCGACACGCGGATAGAACTCCGCCTTCCGCCGCTCGTCGCCGAGGTCCTGCGCCCACCGTACGAAGTGGTCGACGGCCCGCTGCGGCCGGTAGCAGTCGTACACCTTCAGCGAGTACCCCTGGCGCAGCAGATTCACCTGCGCCCGGTGCAGGGCCTGCGCGGCCGGGCGGGTCAGGAGACAGACGGGCTGCCGGTAGCCGTCGACCGGTTCGCCCACGAAGTTGTGCGGACGCACGTACCGCATTTCCTGCAGGATCGTCGGGTCGACCGAACTCAGTGCCACGAACGCGCTCGGAGCCTTGGCCTCCGGTGGTGGCGCGCTCGCCCCGGCGGTGGCGGCCCCGGCCGTCATGAGAGCGGTGACGGCGGCCGTCACGGCCACGGCGAGGCGTGCCCTCATCGGCGGTAAGGACGTGGAACCGGTCATCGGACCCTCCATCGGCGGTGCTGCGGGGGACATGATCGGGCACCATGCTGCCCGACGCCGGACCCGTTCCGGCCGGGTCCGGGCGAACTCACCCGAACTGCGCCCACCGCGACGCCGTCCTACGCTGATCAGGTGACCGGCCGCGCCGGCGGAGCGGTGATGCCCGCCGCCGGCCGACGCAGCCCGAGGGAGGTGATGCCCGATGTCCGCACCCAGGGCGGCAGAGGCCCGCCGCGCGACCGTCGGAGCCGCCTGCTTGCTGGTGTTCGCGAGCGGGGGCGTGGCCCGGGCCGACGACAACGGCATCGCCGACGACAGCGCCCAGGCCATCGCCCAGGCCTCGCGCGAGGCCATGGCCGGGGTCACCTCCATGCGCATGGTGGGCCAGGTGACCAACACGTCCGGCACCACCGCTCTCGATCTCCGGTTCGACGAGCAGGGCAACTGCGTCGGCACCGTCACGCCTCCCGGCGATACGGGCTCGGCCGACATCGTCAAACGCGGCGACGACGTCTGGATGAAGCTCGACGACGCCCTGCTGAGAGCCCAGGCACCGGGCCCCGCGGGGGAGGACGCGATCGCGCTCATCAACGGCCGCTACCTGCACGGCACCACGGACAGCGTCCAGCTGCGCGAATTCGCCCAGCTCTGCGACCTGGACTTCTTCAAGAAGGAGTTCTCCTCGAAGCCACCGAGCGAACAGCTGGCCAAGGGCTCCCGGACCACCGTCGACGGCCACCCCGCCATCACGGTCACCAGCCGGCGCGACGGCAGGACGGGCACGTACCAGGTCTCCACCGAGGACGAGCCGTACCTGTTGAGGGTCCAGGGCACCGACGAGTCCGGCGAGCGGGTGGCGGCCACCTTCTCCGCCTTCGACGAGCCCGTCAAGGCCACGCCCCCGGCGCCCGCCGACTCGGTCGATCTGACCCAGCTCCAGTGACCGGGGGCGGCCCGGTCAGCCGGCGGAGCCGTCGAGGCCGCTGTCGAGGTCGCTGTCGGGGATCCAGGACCCGTGGATGCCCGCGGTGACGCGTCGCGGCAGGTGGACGGTGGCGATCCGGTCGAGGCCGGAGGCATCCAGGACCAGCAGCTGGGACGTGTCCTGCTTGAGGTCGGAGACGACCGTGAGCAGGTAGCCGTCGTCCTCGCGGGTGGCGCCGGCGGCGGGGACGAAGACCGCCTCGCCGGGCAGCCGGGCGTCGCCGGCCTCGTGGACGTCACGGGCGCCGGTGGCGCGGTCGTACTTCACGATGCCGTAGCCGCCCTGCCCGTTGTGGTCGGGGAAGGAGATCGCGTACTGGTAGCGGTGCTCGGATCCCAGGAACTCCTCGTTGAGGGTGGGGAATTCGATCGCGAGGTCGTCGATGACCTGCTCGTCGACGCGGCCGGCGGCCAGGTCGACCACCCAGCGGCGGTTGTAGGAGCGGGTATTGGGCTCGGTGCCGCGCCCCGGGGCACCGACCCACCAGTTCCAGGAGAGCCGGAAGCCCTCGCGGTCGACGGTGGGGCCTTCCAGGACGATGCGGCCCAGGGCGTCCTCGTAGGCGTTGGCGGCGTGCAGCATGTTGCCCGGCTCGATGTCGAACCAGCGGATCAGCCCGGCGCCCCGGGGGCCGCGGGGCATGACGCCGATCCTGGCCGGCTGCGCGTCGTTCCAGCCGTAGGGGATGCCGGAGTGCTCGGCGGGGTCGAAGGTGACGCTGCCCTCGATGAACACCACGTAATGACGGGTGATCGCGAAGTCGTGCTTGAGGGCCGCACTCGCACCCGGTACCTCGGCGCTGTGGGTGATGTGCCCGTCGGCACCGGCGACGTAGTACATGAGGTGGGGCGGGAAGGGTGAGGAGCCGAAGAAGTGCAGCTCGCCGGTGACCGGGTCGGTCTTCGGGTGCGCGGTCATCGCGCCGCGCAGCTTGCCGTCGAAGTCGTGGGCGCCGACGGTGTCGAGTTCGGGGGTGAGTTCGAAGGGGAGGTTGGCCTCGCACAGGGCGAGGAGGCGTCCGGCGTGTTCGATGACGTGCGTGCCGGCGGTGCTGGCGGTCAGGTCGGGGCCGTGCTCGGTCATGTACGGGGCGCCGTCGAGGGCGGGGGTGTGGACCCAGCGGTTGCGGTACCACTCGGCGCGGCCGTCACGCAGGCGGATGCCGTGGACCATGCCGCTGCCCTTGAACCAGTGGGTGGGGGTGACACCGGGCTTGGGGTTGTGGCCGTTGCGCAGCAGCCGGCCGGTCAGCTCCGGCGGCAGGGAGCCCTCGACGGTCAGCTCGGTCGCGGTGATCTCGTCGACGGCCGGGGTGTAGTGGCCGGTCAGGTAGGGCTTGTCGGTGGTCATGGCAGGAAACCTCGCTCGGTGTGTGGGTGTGCGTGTGGGTGTCGGTGGGGTGCGTCGGTGGGTGCGTGGGTGCGTGGGTGCGTGGGTGTGCGGCCGGTGGCCCAGGTCAGTCGGCCTGTTCGGCGCGGGCTTTCAGGGCGGCGAGCCAGGAGGTCAGCGCGTCGTGCAGGGCCCGGTCGAGGAGCAGGGTGAGGGCGGCGGTGGCCGCGAGGACGGCGGAGGAGATGCCGAAGGCCATGCGGTAGCCGGCGGTGAGCGCTTCGAGGTGCGGCTGGTGTCCGGCCGCTCCGGCGGTGGTGGTGCCGGCGAGGGTGGCCAGGACGGCGAGACCGATCGCGCCGCCGACCTGTCGGGTGGTGTTCACCAGACCACCGGCCAGCCCGGCGTCCTGCCCGGTGACGCCCTCCACGGACAGGGCGGTGAGCTGGACGAAGGCGATGCTCAGGCCCAGGCCGATCAGGGTGCTCGGGCCGAGGACGTCGGTGAGGTAACCGCCGTCGGCACTGATCCGGGACAGCCACAGCAGCCCGGCCGCCTCGACCAGCAGGGCCGTGGTCACCGTCGCCGTGGCGCCGATCCGGCGGGCGATCCGCGGGGCGAGGGTGGAGCCGAGCATGTTGGCCACGGCCAAGGGGAGCTGACCGAGCCCCGCGACCAAGGGACTGGAGCCGAGCACCTGCTGCTGGTAGAGCGGAAGGAAGAAGAACAGGGCGATCCACACCGAGCCCAGCAGGGCCATCAGCAGGTTGCCGGCGGCGACCCGACCGGCCCGGAACAGGCGCGGCGGCAGCAGCGGGTTCGGGTGGTGGCGCTCGACCAGGACGAACACGGCCGCCAGTACCGCGGTGACGGCGAAGGCCCCGAGGACGGAGTCGTGCGTCCAGCCCGACCGGCGGGCCGTGGTCAGGCCCCACACCAACGAGGTCAGCGCGAGGGTGATCGCGACGCTGCCGGGCAGGTCGAACCCGCCGCCGCCGGTGACCGGGGTCCGTGGCACGCTCACGGCGACCCCGACCAGGACCAGGAGCGCGCCGAGGGCGACGGCGTAGAAGATCCACGGCCAGCCCCACGCCTGGGTGAGGACGCCACCGAACAGGACTCCGGCCGCGCCTCCCGCGCCGGACACGGCGCCCCACACTCCCAGTGCCCGGCCCCGCCCGGGTCCCGGCGGGAACAGCTCCATCAGCAGGGCCAGCGCCGCCGGGGCGATCGCCGCCGCGCCCAGTCCCTGCGCCGCACGGGCCGCGATCAGGGCCGGGGACGAGGCGGCCAGTCCGGCCGCCAGTGACGCGGCGCCGAACACCGCGATCCCCGTGAGCAGCACCCGGCGTCGGCCGATGAGGTCGGCCGCCCTGCCGCCGGCCAACAGCAGCGCGCCGAAGGCCAGGCCGTAGGCGTTGACCACCCACGTGGTGCCGTTGTCCGACAGCCCTACGCCGTCGCGGATCTGCGGCAGGGCCACGTTCACGATCGAGGTGGCGAGCATGACGGTGAACTGCGCTCCCGCCAGAGCGGCGAGCGCCGCTCCGGGGCTCCGGCTGGTGGCGGTCCTCACTACGATCCTCCTTGAGTGGTTAACCACTCACTCTTTATGCCGAAGAAAAGGCGGAGCCGTGTGCCCCGCCGCCGGTCGGACGTCAGAAGTGCCTGATGCCCGCGGTCAGGGTGCGGGTCCAGGGGGCGTCGACCTCGTCGGCGCCCATGGAGACGATGAGGTGACACAGCATGCCGCGTGCGAAGAACTCCTGGACCTGCCCCTCGGTACCGCCCGAGGCGCCGCGGACGTACTCCACCAGTCGGGCGTATCCCTGCCGGACCGCCTCGCGGACGGCGGGCTCCGAAACGGCCGCGGCCTGCGCGTGCAGCTGGATCAGCATCAGGTCGTTGTCGCTGATCAGCAGTGCGTACGCGTCCCCCATGGCCTCCAGCGCCGCCTCGGGGGAGCTGCCCCGCGCCTCGGCCGCCGCCCGCTCCAGAGCGGCCCGGACCTGGACGAAACAGTGCTCGACCACCGCGGTGAACAGCAGTTCCTTGTTCGGGAACAAGCGGTAGACGTACGCCTGCGAGATGCCGGCCGCCTTCGCCACCTCGGTCGTGGTGGTACCCCAGTAGCCGCGCGCCGCGAAGGCGCCGATGGCGGTGCGCAGCACCGTCTCGCGACGCTCCTCGGCGGTGGACAGCTGGCGGGGTCGTTCGCTCTTCATGTGAGTACTCAACCACTCACACTTTCGTGTGTCAACGCAGCTGCCGACGTACCAGCCCGTGGAAGAGACCCGTCGTGTCGGCCAGCAGCTCGGCGGGCGGCCCCTGCTGCACGATCCGACCGTCCGACATCACGATCACGCGATCGGCGTCCATGACCGTCGAGAGCCGGTGGGCGATCACGAGGCGGGTGGCCCGCAATGCGCGCGTGGACTCGATGACCACCCGCTGGGCCTCGTTGTCCAGCGCGCTGGTGGCCTCGTCGAGGAAGAGGACGCGCGGCTTTCGGATGAGGGCCTGGGCGATCATCAGCCGCTGGCGCTGACCGCCCGAGACGGTCCCACCACCGTCGGACAGGATGGTGTGCATGCCCATCGGCATGGCCTTGATGTCCGCCGCCAGGCCCGCCATCGCGGCCGCCTCCCACGCCTCCTCCGGTGAGAACGTCCCGGCGCCGCGGATGCAGTCGAGGATCGAGCCGGTCAACGGCTGGGCGTTCTGCAGCACGACCCCGCACTGGCGCCGTACGGCCGCCCGGTCGAGCGCCGCCAGGTCCTGGCCGTCGTAGAGCACACTGCCCGAGACGGGCCGGTCGAAGCCGATGAGCAGTCGCAGCAGTGTCGACTTGCCGCAGCCGCTGGCCCCGACGATCGCGACGAACTCGCCCGGTCCGACCCGCAGGCTGACGTCGTCGAGAACGAGCGGGCCGTCGTCGGCGTAGCGGTAGGACAGGTTCTTGGCCTCGATGGCACCGGTCAGCTCTCCGGGTCGGGTACTGGCACGGTCCACCTCGGGGATCTCCCGCAGGAGCGGCCGGATCTGCTCGAACATCGGCAGAACCGCGGCGGCCGAGATGAGCGCCCCGGTCACCTGCGTGACCGACGACAGCAGCATCGTCAGCGCGGTGCTGAAGGTGAGGAACTCACTGGCGGACATGGCGCCGCGGGCCGGGCCGGCCAGGAGCACGAACATCACCAGCGTGCACAGCGGCAGGTAAACGGCGCCCAGGACCGTGAGCACGTTCTGGGTCCGGCCGATCCGCTGGTGCAGGTCACGGGTACGGGCGAACTCCCGTGCCCAGGCCGCGTACGCGAAGCTCTCGGCCGCGGCGACGCGCAGCTTGGGCAGACCCCGCAAGGTCTGGAAGGCCTGGTTGCCCAGCCGGAGGCCGAGCGTGTTCAGCCGGCGCTCGTACCGCAACTGCCACAGCCCCAGGCCCAGGAAGACCACCGCGATGACGACCAGCATGGCCAGCGCCGCCAGCGCCAGCGGCACGCTGTGGACGAGCAGCAGCACGAGGCTCACCACGCCGACCGCGCCCGCCTGTACGCAGACCGGGCCGATGCCGGACAGCACGCGGCGCATCGCGCTGATGCCCATCGCCGCGCCGGCCAGCTCGCCGGTGGAGCGACCGGCGAAGAACGTCGCCGGCAGCCGCAGCAGCCGGTCCCACACGGCCGGTTGCAAGGTGGCCTCGATACGACCCTCCATGCGCAGCAGGGAGGTGTTCTGCAGCAGCATGAAGACGGCCGAGACCACGGCGGTCGCGACCAGCGCCACCCCGGTCCGCACGATCAGGCCGGTCTCGCCCTGCGGGACGTACCGGCCGAGGACCTGACCGGTGGCGACCGGCACCAGGGCGCCCAGGACCACCGCGACCAGCCCGCCCAGCAGCAGGCCGCGCAGCTCGGGGAAGGTGCCGCGCACGCTGAAGCGGAGCAGCGCGGGCAGACCCACCCGCCCGTCGGGCAGGGGGCGGTACAGCATGACGGCGCGCGGTTCGAAGGTGGCTTCGTCGCTGCTGCCGACGCGCTCGCGCCGGCCGGTGGCGGGGTCGACCGCCTCGTAGCCGCCGCGTCGCCACAGCAGCGCGATGGGCGCGCCGTCCTTCGCGCGCCGGCCCACCAACGGCCCGCTGTTCTCCCGCCACCAACGCCCGCCGAGACCGACCGTGCGCGTGCGGATCCGCGAGGCGAGCGCGATGCGTTCGACGGGATCCAGCTGCTCGGAGGTGGTGCCCACCTCACCCGGCGCGGTCAGGGTGATGCCGGCCGCCCCGGCCACGAGGCGGCACGCGGCGAGGGTCGCGTCGACGTCCCCGCCCCGGTGGGAATCCCGGCCGCCGGAGCGGACGATGGACGCCAGCAGGGTCCGGTCCGCCTGGGTGCGGGCGGCCCGGCCCGCCTCGATCCCGGCCGCGGTACGGTCCTCGTGCGCACGCTCGAGCTGTTCGATCCAGCCGTCCAGGGCGTACAGCAGCCGATACTGCTGGTCGACCATGCCCTGCCACATCGCCGCGTCGACGAGGAGGGTGCCGACCGCCTCCGCTTCGTACACGGCGCCGTACTGCACGCTGCCGGGGGTGATCCGCATCCACAGGATGTCGTCGTCGGCCCCGCCGTGCCCGGTGGTGGCGGTGCCGTCCAGCGGTGCCTCGTAGAGCACGCGCAGACCGCGGCCGATGCCGCGCGCGAAGGCGTCCTCCAGCGGGCTCGGCCGTCCTGCGGCGGCCGCGCCGTGATGCCCACCGTCGGCGTGCCACGGGCCGCCGTGGAACCCGGCCCCGTACTCCGGGTACTGCGGGTACTGCGGGTACTGCGTGCGCTGCAGCTCCCGCAGTTCGACGCGGCGCAGCCGGCAGCCCTGCAGGGGGCGGCCGACCAGGGTGTGGTCGGGGCCTTCGGCCGGACCGAGCAGCAGCGTGCCCGGCTCCAGCCGGCCCAGGAAGTGCCAGTGCCCCGACTGCGCGGCGTCCACGGCGAACAGGTCCAGCTCGCCCTCCACGACCAGCCACAGGACGAGCGGCCCTTCCAGGGAGAGGCTGCCCACCCCCGCGCAGTCGACGGGCGTGCCCAGCGCCCCCAGAGCCGCGACGACGGGATCCGGAGCCCCGCCCGACGGGCCGACGGCGCCGGCAGCGATGGCTGTGCCGCCGGCCGTGGTGTGGTGCGCGTACGTCACCTCAGTGCTCCTTGACCAGTGCGGCGTACGGTCCCTGCGCGGCGACCAGATGATCGTGCCGTCCGCGCTCCACGACCGTGCCCCGGTCGAGGACGACGATCTCGTCGCTGTCGCGCACCGTGCTCAGCCGGTGGGCGATGACCACACAGGCGCAGCCGCGGCGACGCAGATTGTCGATGATGAGCTGTTCCGTCACCGCGTCCAGGGCGCTGGTCACTTCGTCGAGCACCATGACGCTGGGGCGGCGCACCAGCGCCCGCGCGATCTCCAGACGCTGGCGCTGGCCGCCGGAGAAGTTACGGCCGTCCTGCTCGACGCGGCTGTGGATGCCGCCGGGGCGGCGGGCCACCACCTCGTGCACGGCGGCGTCCTGGAGGGCGGCGACGACGGCCTCGTCCGTGATGGAGGGGTCCCACAGTGTGACGTTGTCGCGGACGGTCCCCTCGAAGAGGAAGACGTCCTGGTCGACGAAGGACACGGATGCGGCCAACGCGCCGCGCGGGATGTCCTCCAGCCGCATCCCGTCGATCCGGATGGCCCCGGCCCACGGGGCGTGGAGCCCGGAGACCAGCCGGGAGACGGTGGACTTGCCGCTGCCGGAGCCCCCGACGAGCGCGACCTGCTGCCCCGGTCCGACCGTGAGCGAGAAGTCCTGGAGCAGCGGGGCGTCCAGCGGGTTGTAGCCGAAGGTGATGCGGTCCAGCTCCACATGGCCCTTGAGGCGACGGGTGGAGGCCGCGGGCTCGCGCCGTGAGTAGACCCGGTCGACCGGAAAGTTCTCGACGTCCTCCAGTCGGGCGATGTCGGCCGCGAAGTCCTGGATCCGGCCGGCGACGCCGCCCAGCCGGGAGATGGGGGCGGTGAAGCTGGTCACCAGGGCCTGGAAGGCGACGAGCAGGCCCACGGTGAGATGTCCCTCCACCGCCCGCAGGCCGCCGATCGTCAGGATCAGCGCGCTGTTGAACGCCGCGAGCGTGGGCGCGACGATCGCCAACCACGCGCTGGGCACGCCGAGCCGCTGCTGCACGTCGAGGGTGACCGCGTGCTGTCCGGCCCAGCGGCGGAAGAAGCCGTTCTCGCCGCCCGTCGCCTTCATCGTCTCGATGAGCTGGAGACCGCTGTACGCGGTGTTGGTCAGCCGGGCGCTCTCGGCGCGCAGCTTCTGGGTACCGGTGGCCCGCAGCCGGATCGCGATCCGCAGCGCGACGACGTTGAGCAGCGCCACGGCCACCCCGACCAGGGTGAGCTGCGGATCGTACGTCCACAGCAGCACCGCGTAGAGCACGACCACCACGGCGTCCACGCCGGCGGCGGACAGGTCCCGGGCGAGGGTCTCGGCGACCGCGTCGTTGGACTGCAGGCGCTGGACCAGATCGGCCGGATTGCGCTGGGAGTAGAAGGTGACCGGAAGCCTCAGCAGGTGCCGGAAGAAGCGGGCACTGCTCAGCGTGGAGGAGATGATCCGCCCGCGCAGCAGGTTGGCCTGCAACAGCGCGGTGAGGGTCGCGGTGAGGACGAGGGCGACGGCCATCGAGGCGAACAGCACCCCCAACAGGGACGTCTGCTCGCCGATGAGGAACATGTCGATGTACGTACGGCTCAGGGCCGGCACCGCCACGCCGACGGCGACCAGCAGGAGGCTGGCGACCACGGCCGCGGCCATGGTGCCCGAAGTGCCCCGCAGTCGGGCCGGCACCGCCCCCATGACGCCCGGCCTGCGGCCACCGCGGCGGAACCCGTCGCCGGGCTCGAAGACGAGGACGACCCCGGTGAAGCTGGTGTCGAACTCCTCCATCGGGACGAACCGGCGGCCCTTGGCGGGGTCGTTGACGTACACGCCCCTGCGGCCGAGCCGCCGGGCCGTGCCCTCGTAGACGACGTAGTGGTTGAACTCCCAGAAGAGGATGGCCGGGGCGCTCACCTCGGCGAGCGCGGCCAGGTCCATCTGCATGCCCTTGGCCGTGAGCCCGTACCCACGCGCGGCCTTGAGGAGATTGCCGGCGCGGGAGCCGTCGCGGGAGACGCCGCACGCGATGCGCAGTTCTTCGAGCGGGACGAAACGGCCGTGGTGCCCGAGCACCATGGCCAGGGCGGCGGCGCCGCACTCCACCGCCTCCATCTGCAGCACGGTGGGGGTGCGTACGGGGCGGGGGATCCGGCCCCTGGGCACGGGCGCGGGCGCGGGCCTGCGGCGGGAGCCGCCCTTCGGCTCGGGGCGGTGGCGCCGGCGCCCGGCGGGAGTTCGCTGCGGCGCGGTCACGGCAGCAGCCAGTCGACGGGGCGCTGCGCGGCGAGGTGGACGGCTCCGGTGACCGGAGTCCTCGAATCGACGGTGTACGGGGGCCCGTCCGCGGAGGACCACCGGTAGCCGGACGGCGTGGAGGTGGAGCGTTCGAGCCGTACGACCACCGCCACCGGGCTGCCGTGGCGGGAGAACTGTTCGGCGAGCCCGCTGTCGCCGAGGAAGCCGCCGATCTGCGCCCGTGTCAGGGGGGCACGGCCGACCTGCGTGACGCGCCCGCGCAGCGTGCCGAACCGCTGCTGCGGGACGGACTGGACGTTCAGGTCGACCGAGGCGCCCACGGCGATCGACGAGCCGCTGCCGCCGGGCACGTACAGCACGGCCACCAGCGGGTCCGCGGGATCCTTCACACGCTCCACGGTGGCCACGTCGCCGCCCATGGCGATGACCGAACCCACCTTGGCGACCAGCGTCGTCAGCCGGCCGCCGGCCACCACGCGCACGGGCCGTTCCCCCTGCTCCGTACGGACGTTGAGCACGGGCGCACCGGCGGTGAGCATCTGGCCCTCCTCGGCGAGGACTCCGGTCACCTGTCCCGCGACCGGTGTCTGCAGCACGTAGCTGCCCTCGGCCCGGGTGAGGATGCCGGACGCGCTCAGCTTGGACGACACGGTGCCGGTGCAGGCCCAATAGGCCGCGGCCGCCATGACGGCGACCGTGACGGCCAGGACCAGTCGACCCTGCGGGCGCGCAAAGCGAACGGGCAGGTCGAATTCCTCCGGCGATTCCAGCTTGGAAAGAGCCTTTTGGCGAAACTGCACGGACTGTTCCTTCAACTGCACACATATGGCCGGGCACACATACGGACGGCCGAGAACCCCGGAGCCGTGGGGGACGCTCCGGGGTTCACGGGTATTTCCCGATCAGAGACCGGCGCGACCGGCGTTCACCGAAACACCGGTGATGCCCGTGACGAGGCCGGGGACGTGGGAGACGATGCCCGTCGCGGTACGGACGGTGTCGAGGGAGCCCACGAGGCCCACGACGTTGCTGACATCGCTGGTCACGGCGCCGGCCAGGCCGCCGGACACGCTGATGATGCCGCCGGACACGGCGTCCAGCTCGGTGTCGTCGATCTCACGGGTCTCGATGTCGTTACGCATGGCGCGCACCTTTCATTGGGGGGAGGAATTCATCACCGCGCGGTCGGCGACGCGGAACTCGGCCGCCGTTCCGGACTGCTGCGATGAGCAAGATGAAAGCACGCGAACGAGCCCCTCACCCAATCCCGTTGACTTCCCGTCACGGGCGGACGGGCACCTCTGTCGACGGACGTGCAGCTTGATTCACCGAATGGTGGCGACTTCTTCACAGAATCGAGTAACAGATACGACCGACGCGCTGCTTACATGGAGCGAAGCAGGAAAAAAAGCCATGAAAGGGGCGGGACGTATCGGGCTTATCGCTCTGCTGAGGAGGTCGGTTGTCGAGTTCGCGAACGCGATGTGCAGGTTTTCGCAGGACGCGCGGGGTGATGACCCGGTCACGCCCGGTGCGCGCGGGGGAGGGGGGGAAGGCGCGTCGCCGGCGGGATCACCGCAGGTGCTGGACGGCATCGTCCGCAAGTTCCGCACCGGTGTGCCCTCGACAAGGCCGCCCGAGAACTCCTGCGCCGCGCAGAACGTAAATGCCTCGACAGCGTCACTCGGCGCCCGGCAGAGTGGCCGTCCGTGACGACCAGTGAACTGTGGACCCGTGCGACCGCCGACCGTTACGACGCCGAGGAGGCCGAGACGTCCTCGGCTGCCGTCCTCGGACCGACTCTCGACTTCCTGGCCGAGCTCGCCGGAGACGGCCGGGCGCTGGAGTTCGCCATCGGAACCGGACGAGTGGGCGTCCCGCTCCGGGAACGCGGCGTGCCGGTCGTGGGTATCGAACTGTCGGAGCACATGGCGGCGGTGCTGCGGCGCAAGATCGACGAGAGCACGCTCCCTGTCACCATCGGGGACATGGCCACCACGGTCGTCCCCGGCGAGTACACCCTCGTCTATCTCGTCTACAACACCATCACGAACCTGCTGACGCAGGACGAGCAGGTCGAGTGCTTCCGCAACGCCGCACGTCATCTGGAGCCCGGCGGCCGATTCGTCATCGAGCTGGGTGTGCCACCGTTGCGTTTCCTGCCGCCCGGCCAGGTCGCCGTACCGTTCGACGTCTCCGAGCGGCATCTCGGCTTCGACACCTTCGACCTGGTCGAACAGATCCTCGTCTCGCACCACTTCACCCGCGACGGCGACGACGGCCGCTACCGCCGCGACCACTCCCGGCACCGGTACGCCTGGCCGGCAGAGCTCGACCTGATGGCACGGATCGCCGGGCTCGAACTGGAACGTCGCGTCGCGGACTGGGACGGGGCTCCGTTCACCCAGGACTCCGCGAAGCACATCTCCGTGTGGCGCAAGCCGACCTGAGGTCGGGCTATACGTGCGTCGCGGCGCCGCGCGCACGCGGCAGCGGGGCGCCGGCCGGCGGATCGGAACGAGCGAAAGCGGCCCTCCTGATCGTGAGATGCACCTGCAGTACGCCCGTCCACACGAGAGCCGAGCCCAACAGGTGGAGCATCACGACGAGTGAGGGCAAGGCCGTCAGTGACTGCACGAGCCCCACCACGCCCTGACCCAGGAGCACGGCGAGGAAGACGGCGGCCTTGCGCCGCGCGGCCCCGAGGCCGTCCCGGGGAAGCAGGGAGAACAGCACTCCGGCCAGGACCAGGACCGCCCCGGCCAGCACGCCGTGGACCACGGTCACGGCCGTCCAGTCGAAGGGCATGCGCGGCACGTCGGAGGAGTCACCCGCGTGCGGTCCGGAACCGGTGGCGAGCGTACCCACGCCCACCAGCAGGGCCGTCACCGCGACCAAGGCCGCCGACAGTGACCGGATCCGCGCGGCGAGCCCCGGCGCGAGCGGGGCCGCCACACCGGGCAGGGCGCCCCCGCTGCCCCCCGAAGGACCGTCGGCCCCGGCCCCGCCCGCGGCCCCGGCCCCGGTATCGGCGTACGCCGCGTGCCAGGTGTAGACCGCGGCGGTGAGCAGCAGCGTGGCGGCGAGGAAGTGCGCGGCGACGATGTACGGGCTCAGCCGCATCCATACCGTCACTCCGCCGACGACGGCGTTGAGGACGACGATCCAGAACTGCGCCCAGCCTCCCCGCAGCACCGCGGGCATCGGCTTCTCCTGGAGTCGCGCGGTGATGATGACCCAGCCCACCACCGCGCACAGCGCCCCGGTCAGCAGCCGGTTGCCGAATTCGATGACGCCGTGCACTCCCATTTCCGCGGTGGGGGCCAGCGTCTCTCCCGTACACATGGGCCAATCGGTGCAGCCGAGACCGGAGCCGGTGACGCGGACGATTCCACCGGTCACGATGATCGCGATACTCGCCACGACCGAACCCAGAGCGGCCGCTCTGACGCTTCTCGCTCCGAGCGAGTACCTGCCGGCGAGCCATGAGAGCGGAGTTCGCACGATCAGCCTTCCCCTTTGGCGCGTCGACGCGCCGTGCGCGGAACCTCAGCCTACGCCGCGCGTTTTCTCCGGTCCGACGAGGCGTCCCCACACGACGGAAGGGCCCGGATCCGTCAAGTCCCGTGCACCCGACGGCTCCTGAACGCCGACCTTCACCCCTGCACGGCCGTGTTCGTCGCCCCGTCCGCGTGCTCCGTGGCGGTCTTCGCCCGCGGCTCCAGCTCGGTCTGGATCGTGTCCGCCGTCGCCGACTTCTGCGCCGGTGTCGACGCGAAGGTTCCCGAGCCCCCGGGTGCCAATGGCCCCGCGGGAGCCCCTGTTCCGTTGAACCGCATGTCCATCTGCCGGTCGGCCGCGCCAGCGCGCAGCTGACCCCACTCCTGGTCGAATCCCTCCGGCATTCACTCCCCGTCGGCGCGGCACGATCACCTGTATGGCGTGGGTCCAGGTGGGTGCCGGCACCCATATCCGCCCTCCGACACGGGGGCTGCCGCCACGGCAGCCCCTCACCGAGACCGGGTTCACCCCGCCGCCGGTGCCGTCGGTGTTCAGCTCGTGCGGGTCAACGGTTGCCCGGCGAAGCTCACCCCTGCCAGGCCATGGGCCATGAGGTTGCGGATGTTGCCGTGATCGGTGTCGTTCGGCGTTGCCAACACGCTGCGATAGTGCTCGCCGAATGCCTGCAGAGCTTCCTGGTCGCTCAGTCCCTCCAACAGGGCCAGCCCCAGCGTCTTGCAGGAACCCTCGTTCTCACCTGCGGCGTTCTCCAGTTCGCCGTTGCGGAACGCCTGCGGCTGGTACGCGTAATGCGCGGTGACGAAGGCCAAGGTGTCGGCGAACTCGTGTTCACCCGACGCAAGGCTTGCCCGCAGCTGGTTCAGATCGGTCATCTCGGTTCCCTCGGGTTGGACGGACGATCCGCTTGCCGTCCGTGACCGGGGGACGATAGCCCCTCGCGACCGGCCGGCAGGAATCGGGCCACATGTCGGAACGAGCGGCATCTACGCAGGTCACGATGGGCGCCGGGGCGACCCGCCGAGACCCGGTTCCGGCCCGGGCGGCGCGTTGTCAGTGCCGGGCAGGATGATGACTTCCATGACCGAAAACAGTGCCCTGCTCTCTCCCGCCGCCTACGTGGAGGCCGTGACCACCGCCGTGGCGGCCTCGGCCGCCTACTACGGCGACGGGACCACCCCGCTCGGTGACGACGAGTACGACGGGCTGCTGCGCGCCATCGCGGCCTACGAGGAGGCCCACCCGGACGAGGCGCTCGCCGCGTCGCCGACCGGGAAGGTGGCGGGCGGGGCCGTGCAGGGTGACGTCCCGCACTCGGTGCCGATGCTCTCCCTCGACAACGTCTTCGACGCCGATGAGCTCGCCGAGTGGGCCGCAGGGCTGGAACGGCGTCTCGGGCACCCGGTGGCCGGGTGGTGTGTGGAGCCGAAGCTCGACGGCCTCGCGGTGGCCGCCCGGTACCGGGGTGGCCGGCTCGTTCAGGTCCTCACCCGCGGCGACGGCCTGGCCGGCGAGGACATCACCCACGCCGCCGACGCCGTCCTCGGTCTGCCGCCGGTCCTCACCGAGCAGGTCGACGTCGAACTGCGCGGCGAGGTGCTGTTGACGACCGCGCAGTTCGAGGAGGCCAATCGGATCCGGCTCGCCCACGAGGCCACGCCCTTCGCGCACCCGCGCAGCGGCGCGGCCGGCACCCTGCGGGCCAAGGACCGCCCCTACCGGATCGAGCTGACCTTCTTCGCCTACAGCGCGATCGGCCCGGACGACCTCGGCCACGTCGCTCTGCTGCAGCGGTTGGCCGCGCTCGGCGCGAACACGGCAGCGAGCACGGCCGTCGCCCCGATGCGATGCGAGACCGTGGAGCAGGTGCAGGAACGTATCGACATGATCGCCGGGCTGCGCGGAGACCTGCCGTTCGGCATCGACGGTGTCGTCGTCAAGGCAGACACCGCCGAGGACCAGCGGCAGGCAGGCAACGGCTCGCGCGCCCCGAGGTGGGCGGTGGCCCGGAAACTCGCGGCCGAACACAAGGTGACCCGCCTGCTGGCGGTGGAGTGGAACGTCGGCCGGACCGGGATCATCGCCCCACGCGCCGTCCTGGAGCCCGTGGTCATCGACGGGGTGACGGTCACCTACGCCACGCTTCACAACCCGTCCGACATCACCCGCCGCGGGCTCATGATCGGCGACCAGGTGTTCGTGTACCGGGCCGGCGACGTGATCCCCCGGGTCGAGGCACCGCTGGTCGACCAGCGCACCGGCGCCGAGAGCCCGATCGTCTTCCCCGAGGTGTGTCCCCGCTGTGGCGACGCGATCGACACGTCCGAGCAGCGGTGGCGGTGCGTGCGCGGCCGGAGCTGTCAGGCGGTGGCCTCGGTGATCTACGCGGCAGGCCGGGACCAGCTCGACATCGAAGGCCTCGGTGGCACGCGTGCGATCCAGCTGGTGGAGGCCGGTCTGGTCAATGACGTCGCCGACCTGTTCACGCTCACCCGCGAGCAGCTCCTTGGTCTGGAGCGGATGGGTGAGACCAGTGCCGCCAACCTGCTGGCCGCGATCGAGACCGCCCGCGGGGCCGCGTTGAGCCGCGTGTTCTGTGCCCTCGGCGTCCGCGGCACCGGGCGTACGATGTCCCGCCGGATCGCCGCGTACTTCGGCTCGATGGCCGCGATCAGGGCGGCCGACGCGGACACGCTGGCCGGGGTCGACGGCATCGGCACCGAGAAGGCCCGCGTCATCGCGGCCGAACTCGTCGAACTCGCCCCGCTCCTCGACAAACTCCAGGCCCAACGGGTCGGCACGCAGGTCACCGAGCCGCTGAAGCCCGAGACCGACGGAGACGACGGCGAGGACGCGACGGGCGGCCCGCTGGCCGGACAGGCCGTCGTGGTGACCGGAGCCATGACCGGCCCCCTCGCGGAGTTGTCCCGGAACGAGATGAACGAGCTGATCGAGCGGGCCGGCGGGAAGGCGTCGTCGTCGGTGTCCAAGCGCACCACCCTCGTGGTGGCGGGCGAGAAGGCCGGCTCCAAGCGCGCCAAGGCCGAAGACCTGGGCATCCGCATCCTCGACCCCGAGGAATTCGCCGCCCTCGTCGCGGATCTCCTCCCCACCCCCTAGGGGCTGTCCGGAAGGTTCCGCCTGCCTCGGACATCTGTCCCTGTCCCGCGCATCCTCCTCATGCGGCGCACTCCGGTGCGGCACAATCGTGATCAACAGGGTGGGCGACGGTGGGGGTGGGATCGTGGGGCTCTTCGGTTCGCGAGGTCGACGCAAGGGCATACCGAACGAGCCGGCCTTGCTGGCTGCGGCTGCCGAGAATCCTGGTGGCAGCGTCGCCGAGATCGACACGACGTACATCGACGACCCCAACGGCTACGTACCTCCCGAGGCGGTCCGCGGCGCGTGGTTGGTGGACGGCAGCGGGAAACTGACAGGTGAGTACCAGAAGAATCCCCGCCACGGGGTACCGCAGGACGACTTCGGCAAGCTCACCGATCCTGATCACTGGCTCGGCTGGCTCGGCGATGATCCGGCGACCGCCGTCCGAGAGGGGATCGAAGAATCCTTGCGCGCCCAGGTGGCAGACGCCGTGGTCGAGTGGGTCAAGATCCTCGAAACCCCGCGGTTCCTCACGGGCGGGCGTCGAAACTCCGAGGAGGACCAGATCATGTTGGTCACCCGTGCCGCACTCGCCGCGCCCTTTGCGTTGTCCGTGAGCGCATCGCAGCACGGGCGTTCCCTGCTGCTGGGAGTCTTCTCCTGGGCGGCGGTGAACCTCGCACCGCCCGGAGTCCGCCGCGATCGGCACTGGTTCGACCTGGGAGTCGGGCTGGACTGGGCCGGTGAACGGCTTCAACGGCGGATCTACGAGATCGACGGTGAGGACGGGAGTGCCGAGCGGTAGGTCGAGCCTCGGCTACGCCGTCTTGTCCTGGGCCGGCTCTCGGCGCCAACGCAGTTCTTTCACCGCCTCCGACGCCTCCCCGCTCACCTCGGGGTGCGGGTGGCGGAGGAACCGCTCGACGACGGGCAGGGCGGCCTGGTCGTGCGTACAGCCGAGGATGCTCAGGACGTCGGCGAGGAGCAAGGGTTCGAAGCGATCCACCCCGACGGCGAGGGGCTCCGCCACTCGAAAGGGGAGTTCGTAGCAATTGGAGGACGTGCAGACCGCGTGCAGCGCGGACTCCCGCATGGCGTAACTCTCGTCGGAGAGGGCGACGGTGACGAGACGCTCGACGACCCGCTCGGCGTCGGTCTGCGTCAGACGGCCCGTTTCCAGGATGTCGCTGACGACTTCGAGGCAGAGGTCCCGGCGGCCCGTATCGGGGTTCCTCAGCTCCTCCCAGGCCGAATCGATCAAAGCTGTCAGGGCTTGATATCCGTCCACGGCCCAGAGCATAGGGGACGGTCGGCGAACGGTTCCCGGGCGCCCTCGCCGGCACGGCCCCTGGACTTCGACCCCGAACTCGCCCACACGCGAGAAGCGTTGAGCGTCACGCCGGCGGCGCGGTGAGTTTGGCGGCCACGGCGTCGAGGACCCAGTCCAAGCCGGTCGCGAAGGACGCCTCGGCGTCCACGTCCGTGCCCTCGTACACGGCCTTGGCCAGCGCCGGGAAGCGGCCCGTGGCCAACATTCTCGTCACGTGCGGGCCCGAGGCCCGCTGCCAGTCGTGCTTGGACAGGCCCGTGGCACGTTCGGCCCGCAGGTTCGCGATCTCGCGCCTGATCGCGCCGATGAAGTAGGCGCTGACCGTCTCCACGGCGCGCATGACGGTGTCGACATCGGCGAGGTCGTCGAGGGCGGCCAGCGTGGCCTCGGTCAGGGCAAGGCCGTTCGGGCCCAGGGCCGGGCGACCGCCGAGCAGGTCGGCCAGCCATTCGTGGCGGAGAGCGGCCTGCCTGGTGCGCTCGGCGAGGACGCGCAACGCCTCCCGCCAGTCACCGGGCCGCTCCTCGGGGAGGATCTCGGCCTGGACCTCGTCCACCATGAGGTCGAACAGCTCCTCCTTGGTGGAGATGTAGCGGTACAGCCGCATAGGGCCGGCGTCCAGGCGCGCGGCGACCTTGCGCAAGGACACGGCCTCCAGCCCGCCCTCGTCGGCCAGCGCGATGGCGGCGGCGACGATCCGCTCCCGGTCGAGCGGCACGGGTTGAGTCGGCGGCTCCGGCCGGTCCCACACAGTCACAGTGAGATCGTACCGTTGCGCTGCGCTGTCGCGGATCAATACAGTGTATCGACATGAGACATCGAATCGCCGTGGTCGGGAGCGGTCCCGCCGGCCTCACCTTCGCTCGCGTCCTGCACCGCCATGGTCACCCCGTCACCGTCCTCGAACGCGATCCGGCTCCCGACGCCCGCCCCCCGGGCGGCACGTTGGACCTGCACGCAGGGCTCGGTCAGCTCGCGCTGGCCAAGGCGGGGCTGCTGGAGGAATTCCAGATGCTGTCTCGTCCCGAGGGGCAGGCCATGCGCATCCTGGACGTGGACGGGACCGTCCTACGCGACTGGCGACCCCGTCCGGACGACCGGGCCAACCCCGAGATCGACCGTGGACAACTCCGTGACCTGCTGCTCGGCCCTCTCGACGTCCAATGGGGGCGGTGCGTGACGCAGGTGGTGCCGGGCACCCGGGACGGCGTACAGGTTCATTTCGCGGACGGGCGACAGGAGACCTTCGACCTCGTGGTCGGCGCCGACGGCGCCTGGTCCCGGACCCGCCCGGCGCTCTCGTCGGTGACCCCGCACTACACCGGCGTCTCCTTGGTCGAGACCTCTTTGGACGACGTCGACACCCGCCACCCTGACCTCGCCCGGTTGATCGGCGACGGGTCCGTGGCGGTGTACGGCGTGAACCGCGCCCTGGTCGCCCAGCGCAACAGCGGCGGCCACGTCAAGGTGTACGCCCTGTTCCGGGCGCCGCTGGACTGGCACACGAACCTTGACCTGGCCGACACCGAGGCGATGAGGGCGAGTCTGTCGGCTCTGTTCGACGGCTGGGCCGCTCCCGTTCTCGAACTCCTCCGCCACGGCACCGCTTTCGCCCACCGCCCCCTCTACGTCCTGCCCGCCTCCCACACCTGGACCCACGTCCCCGGGGTGACGCTGCTGGGCGACGCCGCCCACCTGATGCCCCCGCTGGGGGCGGGCGCGAACCTCGCGATGATCGAAGGCGCCGAACTCGCCGAATCCATCGCCGGCGGCCCTGGAGATCTGGACGGGGCGGTCCGCGCCTTCGAGGAACAGATGTGGGCACGGGCCGGCCGCTGGGCGAAGATCACGATGGCCGGGCTGGAACGCCTCGTGAGCCCGGACCCCGCTGCAGCCCTCGCTCTCTTCGACGAGGTCCAGGCGTCCTGACCGCCGTGCGCGACGTGGACGCCGGCGCGGAGCCGGGACAGCCCTCAGAGGCGCAGGCCGTCCACGAGTTCGGTCAGCGCCGCCGCCAGCGTGGCGAGGCCCGGTCCGGCGGGGCCGCCCGGCTCGGACATGTAGGTGTCCCTGCGGATCTCGACCATCAGCGCACCGACCCGCGGGTCCTTGCCGTAGTGCCGCAGCGGTACGTACGTGCCCGCGAAGGGGCTGTCGAGCCCCGTGCCGCCGAAACCCGCGAAGGCCTTCTCGGCCGCGGTGAGCAGGGCGGCCGGGGTGTGGAAGCGGTCCGTGCCCAGGCAGATCGGCGGCCGCGGGCCGGCGCCGTGCAGTTCGTAGGGGAGGGGCTCCGTCGGGTACGAGTGCACATCGATGATCACGGCGCGGCCGACGGCCTCCAGCCGGTCCTCCACCGCCCGTGTCATTGCGTCCGCGTACGGGTGGAAGTAGCGGTCGACCAAGGGCCCGCCGTCGAAGCCGTCCGCCCGCAGACGCTCCCGGTGGGTGGTGCGCGTGTACACCGCTCCCATGCCCACCGCCAGCATCTCCTCGCGCTCGTCGGGGAAGCGCTCGGGGTCGATGACAAGACGGGACAGCCCGTTGACGAACCGCCACGGCGTGAGGGCGCATCCGGCGGGGGGCGCCGCCGCGATGTCCGCCGTGTGCGAGTCGGTGATGTGGTCCAGTTCCCGTTCGAGTGCCGCGTCGTCCAGCACGATCCCGCCGCGTACGGACTCCGGTACGGCGCGGGAGGAGTGCGGTATGTGCAGGATCACCGGTGACGCGGCGGCGCCGGGAAGGAGCCGGAAGGAATCCGGCTGGAAGGATTCCGCCTGGGCGGACTCGACGGTGTGGTTCATGTGGATCCTCGGTAGAGGGCCGTGCGCGGGGCGGAGCACCCGCGAAAGCCTGACGGCCCCCACCGTTACCCCATGTCGGACGCCGGTTCCATCGCTTTCTTGAGGTTGCGCAGGGTGGTGGCGATGTTCCTGCGCTGGAAGTCGGCGAAGGTGTGTCCCCGGGTGGCCACCCGGTCGAAGGCGTGGGCCACGAAGTCCGGCCACGAGCGGCGGTCGTCCGTCCACGTCTCGGTCACCCGGGTGCCCTCCGGAACCGGCTCGAAGCGGTACTCCCAGGTGGCGATGGGACCGGGCACCCGCGGGCGCCGGACCCCGATGGCGTGCACGCGGAAGCGGAACAGCCGGTCCTGTTCGAGCGCCGTCACCGTGCACCTGGTGGTCCACCGGAAGGCCCCGCGCTTGTTGCGCCCGTCGAACACCGTCCCGACGCGCGTCCGCCCGGCTCCTCCGTGCACGGTGGCGCCGAGGTTCTCCGGGCTCCAGTCACCCATCCGGGCAGGATCGGACACGTGCCGGTAGACGTCGGCGGGACTGACGTGGACGACGATGCTGTCGGACACGGTGAACGTACGAGGCATGTTTCTCCCCTCCAGGCGGCCGACGCTACCGTGCCGCCGCACCCGTGGCTACCCGTCGGTAACTCCCCGGTGCGGAGGGATGGCTACTGCCAGTCGTCGTCGTAGGGCGGCGGAGGCATCTCGTCCAGGTCGAACGGCGGCTCCTCCTCGGCATGCTGCACCGCCCGGCGCTGCTCCGGCCGGGCCGACGACGGCGCCGGAGCGGAGGGCGCGGCTGCCGCGGCAGGCGCGCCCGAGACCTCGCTCGAGGCATCGGACGAGTCGGACGGGTCGGACGAGGACGCCGCCCCGCACTCCGCCAGCGTGGCGAGCACACCCTCGGCGTACTTGGCGAGCTTGGCCTCGCCGACGCCGCCGATGCCGCCCAGCTCCTCCGTCGTGGCCGGCAGCCGCGTCGCGATCTCCCGCAGCGTCGCGTCGTGGAAGACGACGTACGCCGGTACGCCCTGCTCCCGCGCCGTCTCGGCCCGCCACGCGCGCAGGGCCAGGAAGACCGGTTCCGCCGCGGCCGGCAGATCGACGGGCACGCGGGCCGCCTTGCCGGAGCGCGAGCCGGCTTCCTTGCGGGCGGGACCGGCGGACGCCTTCTCCTTCCGCATCGAGACGCTGCGGCGTCCGCCCAGCACCTCGCCGCTGTCCTCCGTCAGCACCAGCGTTCCGTAGTCGCCCTCCACCGCCAGCAGCCGCTGCGCCAGGAGTTGGCGTACGACTCCCCGCCACTCCGCGGTGCCCAGGTCCGCCCCGACACCGAACACCGAGAGCCCGTCGTGGTCGAACTGGATGACCTTGGCCGTCTTCTTGCCCTGGAGGATGTCGATGATCTGGCCGGCGCCGAACTTCTGCCGCCGTTCCTTCGCCAGCCGCCACACCGTCGACAGCAGCTTCTGCGAGGCGACCGTCGCGTCCCAGGACTCGGCCGGCGTCAGACACGTGTCGCAGTTCCCGCAGGGCGTGCCCGCCTGCCCGAAGTACGCCAGCAACCGCACCCGGCGGCAGTCGACCGTCTCGCACAGCGCGAGCATGGCGTCCAGGTGCATGCCCAGCGAGCGGCGGTGCGTCTCGTCGCCGTCGGAACCTTCGATGAGCTTGCGCTGCTGCACCACGTCCTGCAGCCCGTACGCCAGCCACGCCGTGGCGGGCTCCCCGTCGCGGCCGGCCCTGCCGGTCTCCTGGTAGTAGCCCTCGACCGACTTCGGAAGGTCGAGATGCGCCACGAAGCGCACATCGGGCTTGTCGATGCCCATGCCGAAGGCGATCGTGGCCACCACCACGACTCCGTCCTCCCGCAGGAACCGCGCCTGGTTCGCCGCGCGCGCCCGGGCGTCCATGCCGGCGTGGTACGCCACGGCGTCGATGCCCTGCTCCACCAGGAAGGCCGCGGTCTTCTCCACCGAGGCCCGCGAGAGGCAGTAGACGACTCCGGCGTCACCGGCGTGCTCGCTGCGGATCAGCTCCAGCACCTGCTTGAGCGGATTGTTCTTCGGGGCGATCCGGTACTGGATGTTCGGCCGGTCGAAGCTGGCGACGAAGTGCCGGGCCTCCTCCAGGCCGAGCCTCGCCACGATCTCGGCGTGGGTGGCCTCGGTGGCCGTCGCGGTCAGCGCGATCCGCGGCACCTTCGGCCAGCGCTCGTGCAGCATGGACAGCGCGAGGTAGTCGGGCCGGAAGTCGTGACCCCACTGGGCGACACAGTGCGCCTCGTCGATCGCGAAGAGGGACACCTTGCCCCGGTCGAGCAGCCGCTGGGCGCTCTCGGTGCGCAGCCGCTCGGGAGCCAGGTACAGCAGGTCCAGCTCGCCGGCGAGGAACGCCTGCTCGACGGTCTGCCGCTCGTACGAATCCTGCGTCGAGTTGAGGAATCCGGCCCGCACCCCGAGGGCGGTCAGCGCGTTCACCTGGTCCTGCATCAGCGCGATGAGCGGCGAGATCACGATGCCCGTGCCTTCTCTGACCAGCGCCGGGATCTGGTAGCAGAGCGACTTGCCGCCACCGGTCGGCATCAGCACGAGGGCGTCACCGCCGCCGACGACCTGCTCGATGATCTCCTCCTGCTCGCCGCGGAAGGAGCTGTACCCGAACACGCGGTGCAGTACCTGCAGAGCGTCGGAGGTCTCGGTGGAAGCGTCGGGAAGTGCCATCCACGAAGCCTATCGACACCCACCGACACCCGGTGCCGCCGAGTAACATCCCGGGATGGCGAAGACGATCAAGAAGCTGACCCCGGAAGCCGGGCGGACCGACGCCGCGGGCCTGCGCGCGTACGACGCGGACGCCCTCGCGAGGTGCGTCGCCGACGCGAAGCAGCCGTGGTGGCGCCGCGCGGACTGCGTCGAGGCGCTGGCCGGACGCGTGCCGGAGCGGCGCGTGGCCCAGCTGATCGCACGCGTCCAGGACACCGATGACGTGAGTCACGTGCGCGTCGCGCTGCTGGGCCTGCTCTCGGACCGCCCCGAGCTGCTGCCCTGGCTGCGGCACGAGGACCGGCACCGGGACGGCAAGTACGGCATGGCCGAGGCGGTGCTGGGGGCCCGCGGCGCGCTCGGCGACCTCACGGCGGCGGGTGCCCTGGCGACGCTCGCCTTAGATCTGTGGCGCAGCCGGCGGGAGACCGGCGAGGCCGGGCTCGACGGACTGGTCGCACGGCACGGGGTCGAAGCGGTGCTGGCCCAGCTCGGCGGGGCCCGTCCCGAGGACCGCTCCAGCGCCGTCCGTCTGCGGGACCGCGCCGGCGAGGACGTCACCGACGCGCTCGCGGACCCCGACCGGCAGGTCGCGTTCCGCGCCCAGGAGCTCCTGACCGACCCGGAACGGCTGCGTGGCCACCTCGCCGAGGCGCCGACCGAGGAGGCGAAGCTGTGGGCCGTGTACGCCCTGCACCGTCTGACCGAGGACACCGATGAGACCCGGAGGCTGTACGAGGAGCTGGGGCGGCCCCGCGTGGAGGTCGCCGGCCTGGACGAGGAACTGCGCGCGGCGATCGTCCACGAGTACGGGCGGTGGTGCGAGGAGCGGAGCGATCCGCGGTGGCGGATGGAGGCCCTGTGCACGGAGCCGCCGCCGGCCACCGATACGGCCGAGCAGCTGCGGCGGGCCTCGGCCGCGCTCACCGCCGCCGGCGTCGGGCCGAAGCCGCCGATCTCCTGCGGCGAGGACAACGGGGTGGGGGACGGTACGTACGACGTGATCAGGTACGGCGAGAGCGGCGACGCGGTGTTCATCAGCACCCTCGGCCGGTTCGCCGCCGGTGAGGACGACCATCCGGACGTGCGCCGCGCCCTCGAATCGGCCGGCTTCCGCTGGCTCGACGAGGCCGTCCGCGCCATCCAGGTCACCGACCTCGGGGTGTACTACTTCGGCAGCCGCGGCCCGTTGGGCGTCGACACGTTGCTGTTCTACTGGCAGGACTGAGGGGAGCGGCTGCCCGGTAGGCGCCCTGCCGCCATCGTCGCGTTCCGCCCTATGATCGTCACTCCGCGTACGAGGGGGGCTGGTATGGGGGCAGGCGGGGCGGCATCGCAGCGGACGCAGGAGGCGCGGCGGCAGGAGCGGTTACTGCGCGAGCAGTGGCAGGCCGCCCGCCGGCAGGCCCTGCGGTGGGACACGGTCGGCGAGGGGGAGCAGCGGGTCCTCGCCCAGCTGCTGGTACTGACCGCGCGCGGGTGGCGGTTGCTCGTCGACCGCCAATGGTCCCGGACCCGGACCGCTGACGCGCACATGCTGCTGGTGGGGCCCGGCGGGGTCTTCGTCGTCGACGTCACGGCCGGCCGCGAGCCCGCCGAGGGACACGCGCCCGGGCTGCTCGCCGCCACGAAGGCGGCCGAGAGCGCGGTGGCGTCCCTCGGCATGTCACCGGTGGCGGTCCAGCCGGTCAGGGTGTTCGCCGGGCAGCGCCTCGACGCGAGCCTCGGCCGGATCCGGCTCCTGGGTGAACACGAGATCGGCCCCGTGCTGCTGTCGCAGCGGCACCGGCTGCGCGCCGAGTCGGTCCGGGCGATCGCCGACCACCTGGAGCGGGTGTTCCCGGGCTACGCGGGGTCGGCGATCGACCAGCAGCCGGTGCCGGCGGCCGAACCCCACCGACCGGGCTCCCCGGACGGATTGTTCGACCTGGAAGGGCTGCGCGACGCGGCCCTGGAGGGGGCGAGGCGCGCGCCGATCGAGCAGTGGATGACCTTCCTCCACCCCGACCAGGTGGCACTGGTGCGCCGCAACTGGTCGGGCCCCGCCCGCATCAGCGGCCCGGCGGGCACCGGCAAGACGGTCGTCGCCCTGCACCGTGCGGCCCACCTTGCCCGGCGGACCACCGGCCGCATCCTGTACGTCACCTTCGCCAACAACCTGCCCCGCGTACAGAGCACTTTCCTCAAGGCCATGGCCCCGGCCGTCGCCGACCGGGTGGACTTCCGCAGCCTCCACTCCTGGGCCCAGGAATTCCTGCAGGAGCGGGGCATACCCGTCCGGCTGCACGGGGACAAGGCCGAGACCGCCTTCAGCCTCGCCTGGAAGAACGTCGGCCGCGCGAGCCGACTGGCCGCGCTCGACCCGGCCCCCACCTACTGGCACGAAGAGATCGACTACGTCATCAAGGGGCGCGGCCTCACCCGCTTCGAGGAGTACGCGGCCGTCCCCAGGCGACGGCGGAGGGCGAGCCTGCACCGTACGCACCGCCGGTCCGTGTGGGAGCTCTACGAGGCGTACGAGGCCCTGCGCGGCGAGCGCGGCGTCCACGACTTCAACGACGTCCTCTCCCTCGCCCTGGCCGAAGCGTCCCGCCGCCGCGAAGGACCTCCGTACGCGGCCGTCATCGTCGACGAGGTCCAGGACCTCACGCTCGTCGGCGTACGCCTCCTGCACGCGCTCGTCGGTGACGTGCCCAACGGACTGCTGCTCGTCGGCGACGGCCAACAGACCGTCTATCCGGGCGGGTTCCGCCTCACCGACGCGGGCATCGACATCCGCGGCGACCGCGGACAGGTGCTGCGCACCAACTACCGCAACAGCAAACAGATCCTGGACGCGGCGCTCACCGTCGTCGCCGACGACGCCTTCGAGGACCTCGACGGCCTGCGCACCTCGGGCCGCCGCGACGTCGACCTCACCTACCACGACGGGGACGTCGTACGCGTCACCAGGTCCACCGCGGAAGCCCACGACCGGGACCTCCTGGACGCCCTGCGCTCCCTGCCCGAGGGCGCCCGCGCCGACACCGCCCTGCTGTGCCCGTCCATGCGCGCCGTAGGCCACTACCAGCGGCTGCTCACCCAGGCGGGCATCCCGGTCTGCCAGTTGGAGCACTACGACGGCCGCGCCGTCGACGCGGTGAAGCTGGGCACGTATCGCCGGGCCAAGGGCCTGGAGTTCAAGAACGTCTTCCTGCCCCGGCACGACACGGTCTCCGGGCACGGCACGCCGGCAGGCACGCCGGCCGGTACGGAGACGTCCGAGACGGCCCGGGAGCGTGCGGAACTGCTGCGCAGCCGGCTCTTCGTGGCGATGACCCGCGCCCGTGACCTGCTGTGGCTCGGCAGCGTCACCACCAGGTAGGAGACCACCCGCGAGGCGGCGCTGCCAGGGTGTGACGCGTCCTGGTCGGCCGGCGGCGGTGTGCCCAGACTCGGTCGGGCGGAGTCATCCGCTTTCGACGAGGAGTAGGGCAGGTATGAGGAACGAAGCCAAGGTCGTGGCCATCACCGGAGCGAGCAGCGGGATCGGGGAGGCGACGGCCCGGCGGCTCGCTGCCGACGGTCACCGGTTGTTCCTGGGCGCGCGGCGCACCGATCGGCTCGACGCGCTCGGCCGGGAGATCGACGAGGCGGGCGGTACCGCGGCGTTCCGGCGGCTGGACGTCACCGACGCCGCCGATGTACGGGCCTTCGTGGCCGCCGCCCGCGACCGATACGGCCGGGTGGACGTGCTGGTCAACAACGCCGGGGTGATGCCGCTCTCGCCGCTGGACGCGCTGAAGGTCGACGAGTGGGACCGGATGATCGACGTGAACGTGCGAGGAGTGCTGCACGGGATCGCCGCCGCCCTGCCCGTGATGCGGGCCCAGGGCGGCGGGCACTTCGTGAACGTCGCCTCCGTCGGCGCGTACGAGGTGTCGCCCACCGCGGCCGTCTACTGCGCCACCAAGTACGCCGTCCGCGCGATATCCGAAGGGCTGCGCCAGGAATCGGACGGCACCGTCCGCGTCACCCTGGTCTCTCCGGGCGTGACCGAATCCGAACTGGCCGAAGGGATCTCCGATCCCGCCGCGCGGGAGGCCATGAAGGCCTATCGCGCCGTGGCGCTGCCGGCGTCCGCCATCGCCGGAGCCATCGCCTACGCGGTCGCCCAGCCGGCCGAGGTCGACGTCAACGAGATCGTCGTGCGTCCCGCCGCGAGCGCGCAGTGACCGCCGGGCCGTACGAGGACCTGCTGCGCCGACTGCGGGTCCTGGAGGACAAGGAAGCACTGCGGCGGCTCATGATCCGCGGCTGGCGGGCGCTGGACCGCAAGGACTGGCGGGCCTGGATCGAGTGCTGGGCCGAGGACGCGGTGCTGGAGTTCGAGCCGTGGGGGGAGGTCCACGGGAGGGAGGCGGTCCGGGCGAAGGTGGAGCAGGCGGAGGCGCACTTCCCGAGCATGCAACACCACATCCTGAACATGGACTTCCACGTGGAAGGGGACCGGGCCACCGGTGTCGGGTACATGTGGTTCGTCGCCGTGACGGGCGGCGAGCGGAGTACGTCGCCCTCCTCCATGGGCGGCCCGTACGACTGGGACTTCCGCCGGGCTCCCGAGGGCGGCTGGCTCCTGACCCGCCAGCGGCTGGGCGTCTGGTGGACCGACGGGGAGGAGACGCCACCGGGCCTCGGCCAGGGCGGGTCCGCACAGTAGCGCCGGCCGCCCGACTTCGCGGACCCGACCTGGGGAGTGTCCTGGGCGCGGCCGGTCGGGGCCACTCCCGGGGGTCGCGCGGTGTGTCGGCGCGGCCGGCGCGGGGGGAGTCCCCTTCAATGGCGCCGCATGACCTTCTCCGCACTGCACCAGCCGGCGGCGCGCGCCGCGGCGCCGTACTCCCGCCGTTCGGTCCTCACGGGAGCCTTCGCCCTGGCCACCGCCGCGGCACTGCCGCTCGCCGCGGCGGGGCGGGCGTACTCCGCCGCCACCCCGGACATCATCGGGTGCGCCGCCTGGGGTGCGCGGGCGGCGTCCGAACCCGTCGTCGTCCTGGACAACCGCCCGGAGCGGATCATCGTCCACCACACGGCGACGGCGAACGTGACGGACTACTCGAAGCAGCGCGCCTTCGCCCTCGCCCGCGCGATCCAGACCTACCACATGGACGCGCAGGGCTGGATCGACACGGGCCAGCACTTCACCGTCAGCCGCGGGGCCTTCGTGCTGGAGGGGCGCCACAACAGCCTGGCGGAGCTGCGCACCGGCTCCCGCCAGGTGCGGGCAGCGCACTGCGTCGGCCAGAACACGGTGTCCATCGGTATCGAGAACGAGGGCACGTACACCTCGGAGGCCCAGCCGGCGGCGCAGTACGCGGCGCTGGCCGACCTGTGCGCCCACATCTGCGACCAGTACGGCCTGCCCGCGTCGGAGATCTACGGCCACCGCGACTTCAACGCCACCTCCTGCCCCGGAGACCGCCTCTACGCCCAGCTCCCGACCCTCCGCAAGGACGTCGCCGCCCGCCTCGGCACGCCCGCGCCGGAGGAGGCCACCGATCCCCTCGAGGACCTGGTCCGCCAGGTCACCGGCCGGCCGTCCTCGTCGTACGAGGAATACCTCCCGGCGGGGCTGCTGCCCTGACGGTCCGCCGCCGGCTCCTCCGGCTCTCGCGAGGGGGTTACAGGCGCCAGTACGTACCGGCGTGGGAATCGACGTGCACCACGTGGCGGCCGACGCGCACCACGTGGTGGTCCGGGCCCGACCAGGAGCCGCAGGCGCCGTCGGCGCCCGGCAGCGGGGTCCAGATCTCCAGGAAGGTGCTGCCGTCCGGGTTGGTGCCCCGCTCGACCAGGTTCGCACCGTCCCACCGGAAGGTGCCGGCGTCTTCGCCGGGCTCGCCGGTGAGGTGGTGGAAGTGCGTCCGGGAGCCGTCGAAGGACGTCGTACCGGCGAAGCCCCGGCTGTCGGCGTAGAACGACCCGGCCTGCAGCCACACCACTTCGCGGTCCTCGATCAGGGGTCCGCCGTCGCGGCTGATGCCGCGCCGCAGCCAGGCGCCGCGCTCGGGCACGGGGACGCCGGGGCCGTCCGGGACGTGCCCGGCCTGCCCGGTGCGCCGGGGCTCAGGCGCGGTCATCGGCGGCGGGCTCGTCCACGGCCAGCAGCGTCAGCGGTACGTTGCCGCGCACGGCCTGCGAGTACGGGCAGACCGCGTCCGCCCGGTGCAGCAGGGGCTGGAGGTCCGCCGCCCGCCAACCGGGCAGGCTGACGGTGAGCGTCACCGCGAGGCCGTAGCCCGCGGGCGTGTCCGTGGTGCCGAGCTGGACCTCGCAGGCCACGCGGGCGGTGGAGGCCTCCGCCCCGAACTCGGCGGCGACCTCCGCGAGCGCGGAGGTGAAGCAGGCGGCGAACCCGGCCGCGAACAGCTGCTCGGGGTTGGTGGTACCGGGGACCTTCTTGCGCGGCGGGGCGAGGCGGACGTCCAAGCGTCCGTCGTCCGTACGGACGGATCCGGTACGTCCCCCCGCGGCGTGCGCGGTCGTCCGGTACAGGCTGCGGGTGAGTGGCACGGTCATGCTGTTCGGCCCATCTTGCTCGACGAGGACGCTGCCCGGGTGCGGACAGCGGACGGCACTGCTCGTGTCAGTACCTCGCGCGTCGTCGTGCGTAACCGGGTACGGCGCATCTCGTCCGGGGCCTTGGACCGGCCGCCGGACAATCTAGCAACGCCGACGGTGGTCCGGGGCGTCCCCCACGGTGAAGTACCTCACCCGCCGGCGGCCGGCCGGCGGGGCGTGCGGCCGCGGTCGCTCCCGGGTCAGGGCGCGTGGTGCTGGATGCCCCGCTGACCGGGTACCCGGGTCGACCGGGGTGCGTCGGAGCGCCGGTGGTCGGCTCGCTGTCGGCGGCCCGGGAAGGGGTTGCGCCGCACGGCGGCGCTGGGAGCCGCGATCAGCAGGCCGACAAGTGCGAGGACCGCGACGAGGATGAGCACGGTAACGAGGTTCATGGTCCTGCCTTTCGTCGAGTATTGACTGCCTGTCACTACATCTTGTTACCGAATTCCGAGACGTTAAACACAGAGGGTGACGGAACCTGCCGTCAAGGACCGCGCCTGCGCTGCCGATCCGGCAACATCAGCCGTGCGTACAGGCGTTGGCGCGGGCGGAACGGCGGGGTGGACCGGCGTCGTTGCCGGAGAGGTCCGTGCGGTGCGCCGGGTTCACGCGGTCGGGGTGACGCGTACCGTCTCCACCCAGGTCGGGGGTGCGGGCGGGGTGTCGCCGACCAGGGCGGCGATCAGCCGGCAGGACGGTGTCTCCTGCGGCCACGGCGTATACCCGTCGGTCAGCACCACCACGACGTTCGGGCGGTCGGGCAGGGCCAGCGCCGCGTCGATGCCGACCCGCATGTCCGTACCACCGCCACCGGCCAGGGTCACCTCGCCGGCACTGCGCACCCGGGTCACGGCGTGCACGTCGGCGTCGCACGCGAGGACGGCGACCCGGTTGCCGCCGACGCCCACCTCCCGCAGGACGCCGGTGACTTCGGCGAGGGCGGCCGCGAGGTCGTCCGGGCCCATCGATCCCGAGGTGTCGATGACGACGGCCACCCGCGGCAGCGGCCTGCGCAGACTGGGCAGTACCACCCGGCCGCCGAGCGCGGGCGTGCGGCGCGAGGGACGGCGGTACGTGTAGTCCACCGCGCCGGCCGCCCAGGCGGCCGCCTCGCGGACCGCACCCGCCAGAGCCTGGCGCCAGTCGACGGAAGGCTCCAGGAGTTCCTCGGCCCACCGGGCCCAACCCTCTGGGACCCGGCCCCGGGTACGCCGATGGGCCCGTACGGCCTCGGCGGTCTGCCGGCGCAGGGCCTCCGCCTCCACCGGGCCGACCCGGGCGGGGCCGCCGCCCTCGCCCAGCTCCCAGGGCGCGGGGGTGCCGTGCGCGCCGGAACCGCAGTCGGGGCCGTGGGGCGTCGGGGGAATCGCGGGCAGGTAGGTCTCGAACAGGCCGCCCGTGGGCAGGCCGTAGAGCCGGGGCTCCATCCGGCCCTCGGGCAGGACCAGCCCGTCGGCCAGCAGGTCGTCGTTGATCTCGCAGTCCTGGGCGATGTTGACCCGGACCGCGTCGCGCTGGTCCGCGGCGGGCAGCCGCTCGGCCCGGCCGTGGTGGTCGCGCAGCAGGTGCGCCACCTCGTGGATCCACACCCCGGCCAACTCGACGACCGGGGTCGCCTCGACGAAGGCGGGCGAGACGTAGCAGCGCCAGTGCCGGTCGACGCCCATGGTGCGCACCTCGGCCGAGGGGACCACGGTCAGGGCGTAGAGCGCGGAAGCGAGGTACGGACGGGTCTCGGCGGCCTTGTAGCGGGCCGCCAGCAGCTTCGCGCGGTCCAGCTCCGGGCGCACGGCGGACCGGGCTCAGTCGCCGCCCGGCAGCGAGCCGGACAGCTGGAGCAGTTCCACGAAGGCGTCGATACCGGCGGGCACCGGCCAGTCCAGGTCGCGCATCGCGGCGAGGTCGGCGGCGGCCCGGGCGGCGACGTCGGGCACGCCCGCGTCCACGGCCTTGGCCAGGACCGCCCAACCCGCCTCCCAGCGGGGGCAGGTGAGCTCGCTCTGCACGGCCGCGACCACGGCGATGAGGAACGCCAGCTGCCGGTCGCCGCGCTCGGGCAGGGCGAAGGCGTCGGGGTCGGCCAGCACCCGGTCCGGGTCGGGCAGGTCGAGGTGTTCGAGGTACGAGAGCAGTTCGATCCCGGCGGCCTCGCCCACGGCCCCGGTGAGGGCGGCGGCCAGCGCCTCCCGGCCCGACGAGGCCGCGTACCCCGTGGCCAGCAGCCGCAGGGCCATCTCCCAGGTGCGCGGGGACGGCCAGCCGCGGCCCCGCCCGGCGGCCTCGGACGGCATGTGGTGGACCAGGCCCGGTCGCGCGGTCAGGAAGCCGGAGACGGCGCCGCGGGCCCGGGCGACCGCACCGGACGCCTTGGCGGGATCGACGGCCGGGATCGCCACCTCGGGCCAGGTACCGGCCATGCCGCGGGCCACGGTGCGCGGGTTGTGCGTCCAGTCGAGGTGGACGAAGCGGTTCGCGAGCGGCGGGCTGAGGTGCCAGCCGTCCGCGGCGCTGGCGGGCGGATTGGCCGCGGCGACGATCCGTACCGCCGCCGGCAGCTCCAGGCTGCCGACCCGGCGTTCCAGGACCACGCGCAGCAGGGCCGCCTGCACGGCCGGCGGGGCGGAGGACAGCTCGTCGAAGAACAGCAGCCCGTGGCCGGTGCGAGCGAGGCGTACCGCCCAGTCCGGCGGCGCCATCGGGACACCCGTGGTGGCCGGGTCCTCGCCGACGATGGGCAGCCCGGCGAAGTCGGAGGGCTCGTGGACGCTGGCGATGACCGTCTCCAGCGGGACGCCGAGCGCGGTGGCGAGCTGCTCCATGCCGGCGGACTTGCCGATGCCTGGCTCACCCCACAGGAGGACAGGCTGATTGGCCGTCACGGCCAGTGCCAGCGCCTCCAGTTGGGGGTTGGTGGCGGGCTCGGTGCGGGTGGCGCGCAGCCGGGCACCCAGGGCGTCGGCGGCTGCCAGGGCCCGGGCGGGCCGCGGCGCGGTCGTGCTCATGCGTCGTCGTCCTCGTCCTCGTCGCGGTACTCCATGTACTCGTCGAACCAGTCGGCGCCGATCCCGGGGAACTCCGCTTCGACGCGGTCCCGCAGGAAGGCGAGGTCGGTGCGCTGGTAGCGGCGGATCTCCTGGGACAGCGACATTTCCATCTCGTCGACGACGTCGACCCGGGAGCCCGCCGCCAGTAGGGCCCTGACCAGGTCCGTCGAACCGCCCCAGTGCACGGCGGACAGCAGCGGGGTGCGCTCGGCCCGGTCCCGTGCCTCCAGGTCGAGTCCGGCGGCCAGCAGCCGGGGCAGCAGCACGTCGTGGTCGAGCAGGTGGAGTACGTGCAGCAGCCCGCGGCCGCGGGCGTCCCGGATCCGGGGGTCCACCCCGGCGTCCAACAGCGCCACCACACCCGGGGTGTCGCCGTGCTGGATCCGCAGGAAGAGCTCGCGCCGCTGGTCCTGGAGGGCGCGCGGCAGCCGCCCCTCGCCGGTGGTCCAGGACTGCTGTACGGCGAAGCACCCCGAGACCGCGCCGCCGAACGCCCGCATCGCACGCTCCCGTTGCTGCTCCTCGGGAGTGTGGGGGACATCGAGTACGCCGCCTCGCGAGCGCACCTCGTGCCACGCGCCGCGGCAGCGCACCCGTACCGGTCCGCCCGTGTCGGGGCCGGGCGGACCGACCGCCGGTCCGGAGTCGGGGAACAGCGCGTCGGCCACCAGCGGGTGCAGCGCGCGCGGGGAGATCAGGCCGGTCCGGACCAGTTCGAGATCGGGGAGCCGCTGCCAGACGTAGTGGGGCAGGACCGGGACGGAGGTCGTCTCGGCCTGTTCGACGACGCGGGCCCGGAGTCCCTCGGGGCCCGCGTGTTCCAGCAGGACGTGGGAGCGCCAGTCGACCGCGATCCGGAAGCGGTCCCCTGCCCCGGCCGCCACCAGCCGCGCCACCTCCGGCGCGAGCCGGCTGAGGTCGACCGGCATCCGCGCGAGGACCGCCTTCGGGTCCACCGGGCGCTGGTACGACTGAGGCGTGGGCACGGTCAGGTCGCACGCGATGCCCGCCGCCCCGTACGCCCCGACCGCGTCCTCCTGGTCCCAGAGCGCGGCGATCCGTGCGGCGAGGTCGTCCGGTGCGGCGAAGCGCGCGCCCAGCTCGGACGCGCACCGGGCGTCCCAGAACGGCCGGATCGCGGTCCAGTTCTCCGGGACGAAGCCGTGCCCCGCGTACCGGTGCCGCTGCTTGGTGACGACGGGCGCGCACTGCAGGCGCAGCCGCTGCGCGCCTTCGGTCATGACGGGCGTGGTGACCGACAGGGTCGGCCCCCCGTGGCCGCCGTAGGAGGCGAGCAGGATCCTCCGTTCGAGGGCGATGGTGGTGCGGCCGCCCAGGAGCCGCGGCAGGTGCCAGCGCAGCAGGTCCGGGGCGAGGTACCGCAGGTCCTCCGCGACGGCCTCGGCCACTTCGGCGCCGTAGCGGGCGGCGAGCTCGGGGAGGTCGAGGTCGACGTCCACGGCGGCGGCCGCGCAGGCCGCCCGCCAGTCACCGGCCAGCCGGTGCGCGGTGGCCTGCTCGATCATCCGGCCGGGCACGGCGTAGCGCCGGATCCGCTGCCATGTGGAGCGGTCCTCCGGCCGGATGCCGCCGGGCAGTTCGGCCTTCCGCGCGCTCTCCACGTTCCGCACGCTCACCGGTACACACTGCCGATGGCGCGCACGTCCGGGTGCGCCGCGCGGGCGGGACACAGCCGCTCGGTGAAGGAGCGCTTCACGCGGCGGGGCAGCCCGGGGCCCAGGCCGACGTACTCCAGGGCGCTGTCCGCGGGCACCGCCGCGAGCAGGCTCTTCGCGCCGCGCCCGGTGAGGCCGGTGTGGCGCAGCTCCAGCCGGCGCAGGGGGCTGCCGGGGAGAGCCGCGGCCAGGGCGTACGCCCCTTCGTCGCCAGGGTGGTTGCCGGGGGCCCCGAGGCTGCGCTCGGACATGGTCCGGCCGAGGTCGAGCGCTTCGATGCCGCCGAGGGAGGCGGCCAGCGCACGCGCTCCGGCGGCGCCGATGCCGTTGCCGCCGAGCCCGAGGCGGACCGGGTGGGCGGAGTCGGCCGCGGCCGCCGCGAGAGCCGTGACGCCCTCGTCGCCGAGGTGGTTGGCGGGGACGTACAGCTCGCGTACCCCGGCCTCCCGGATCAGGGCGGCCAACAGCGGGGCGGCGTCGGGGCCGAGGCCGTTGCCGCCGAGGAAGAGCCGTTCCAGCGGCTGTTCGCGCTCCAGCAGGGCGTCGAGCAGCAGGCGAACGCCGTCGGCGCCGATCCCGGTGTTGACCAGGTCGAGGGTGCGCAGGGCGGTGTTGCGGCGCAGCAGCGCGGCCAGGGTGCGGGCGCCGTCCGCGAAGAGCGGGTTGCGCTTGAGCCACAGGGCGCGGACGGTCGTGTCGTCGCCGAGGGCGCCCGCGAGTGAGCCCACCCTGTCGGGGCCGATCCGGTTGCAGCCGAGGTAGAGGGTGTGCAGCCCGTGGCCGGCCGCGAGCGCCTCGGCCAGGGTGCCGGCACCCGCGTCGCCGATGGCGTTGGTGCCGAGCAGCAGGTGCCTGGCGTGCGCGGAGGCGGTGGCGGCCGGCAGCAGCCGGGCCGCGCCGGCCGGGCCGAGCCCCTGCTTGCACAGGTCGACGCGGCCGTCGGTGCGCAGGGTGCCGAGCGGGAAGGTCTCGTCGGTCTCGACGGGCCGGTCCGCGGCGAGCCGGGCGAGCAGCGGGTCGAGGCGCGCCGGGTCGGCCGGTGGCAGGTCCGGGTGCTCGATCGCGGGGCACCGTACGGGTGTCGGCTGTGTCATCACCACTCCACCGGTTTCCTTCGCCGGTGCCCGGCGTCCATCACGACTTTGACGAGAGAACTGCAGAAGAAGACGCAAGACCGGTCGGATTCGAACCGACGTCCTCCAGCTCGATGCGTGGGCGCGACGACCTCTGCGCTACGGCCTTGCTGCCGGCGATCATACCCATCCGGCGGCCGGAAATCGATCACCAGTTTGGCCGGTCTCGCGGGGGCGGAGGTCCGTCCCGATCACGGCCCGCCAGGTGGACCGAGTGGTTCCGGACAGGTTTTCGAGCGCGTGGGTGCCGTGAAGAGGGGCGGAAGCGCGGATTCTGCTTGGTGTCGCGGTGGTGGCGAGCGGTGGCGGGTGGCCGATATTCGACCGTATGTTCCGGATTTGCGAAGCCCTGTCACATCGTCGACATCTCCGTACGCTACGGTAACTTGACTGTCCGTTATTCCCCGGACACCCCTTGAATCCCTCTGTCAACCACCGCCCTGGCACTCCCATGCCCGCGGCGGACCGCCACGGAGAGCGACACACATGAGCACCGCCACCGCACACAGCCGAATAGAAGCCTTAGGTCTCTGCCTTCCGGCAGCAGTCCAGACCACTCCTCAACTCGCCGCCCTGGTCCCGGGGCTGGGGGACGTGGACATCGAGAAGATCACCGGGATCACCGAGCGACGCGTGTACGACCCCGAACCGGACGCCGGCGAGGACTCGTTCGGGATGGCCCTGGCCGCCGCCCGGGACGCGCTGCGGTCCTCCCGCTACGAGGCCGCCGACCTCGACATCGTCATCTCCGCGTCGATCACCCGCTTCAAGGACGGCAGCCGCTTCACCTTCGAGCCGTCCTTCGCCGCGATGCTGGCCGGGGAACTCGGCGCCCGCTCCGCCATCCACTTCGACGTCTCCAACGCCTGCGCCGGAATGATGACCGGCGTGTGGCTGCTCGACCGGATGATCCGCTCCGGTGCCGTGCGGCGCGGGCTGGTCGTCAGCGGCGAGCAGGCGACCCGCGTCGCCCAGACCGCCGCACGCGAGATGGCCGACTCCTACGACCCGCAGTTCGCCTCGCTCTCCGTCGGCGACTCGGCGGCCGCGGTCGTCCTGGACGTCTCCGTCGACGCCGCCGACCGCATCCACTACATCGAGCTCATGACCTGCTCCGAGTACTCCCACCTGTGCATGGGCATGCCCAGCGACCGCACCCCGGGCATCTCCCTCTACACGGACAACAAGAAGATGCACAACCGCGACCGGCTCAAGCTGTGGCCGCGCTTCCACGAGGACTTCCTGGCCAAGCGGGGGCGGACGTTCGCCGCCGAGGAGTTCGACCACGTCATCCAGCACCAGGTCGGCACCCGTTTCATCGACTACGTCAACCAGACGGCCGAGGCCGAGTTCGGCACGCCCATGCCCGACTCGCTCTCCGTCGTGGAGCGGTACGGAAACACCGCCACGACCTCGCACTTCCTGACGCTGTGCGAACACCTCAGGGCGGGCGACGCCCGACCCGGGGCCAAGTACCTGCTGGTGCCGGCCGCCTCCGGCGTGGTCACCGGTGCCCTGTCCGCGACGCTCACGAACGTGGGGGTGTGAGCCATGGGCATGGTGATCACCGCGGCCGCGACCGCACTTCCCGACAGGTCCGCCCCGGCCTCCGTCGTGGACCTCGCCGGCCGGGCCGCCCGCGGCGCCCTGGCGCGGGCACAGGTGCCGGCTTCCTCGATCGGCACCCTCATCAACGTCGGCGTCTACCGCGAACACAACACCTTCGAACCGGCCATGGCGGCCCTGGTCCAGAAGGAGGTCGGCATCAACCTCGACTACATCGCCGACCCCGAACCGGCCGCGGGCTTCTCCTTCGACCTGATGAACGGAGCCTGCGGCGTGCTCAACGCCGTCCAGGTGGGCCAGGCCCTGCTGGACACGGGAAGCACCGAACGGCTGCTGATCACGGCCGCCGACGTCCACCCCGGCGGCGACGCGCAGGGTGACGCCGACTACCCGTACGCGGACCTGGCCGGCGCCCTCCTGCTGGAGCGCAGCGCCGACCCCGACGCCGGGTTCGGTCCGGTCCGGCACTACACCGCCGACCGGCCCACCGACGTCGAGGGCTACCTCGACACCGCCGCCATGGGCCGGCACGGGCGGACCACGATCACCGTCCGACGCGAGCCGGACCACGCGGAGCGGCTGGCCGAGTTCGCGGCGCGGGCCGCCGCCGACTACGCCCGGGAGTTCGGCATCGACCTCGACGAGACGCTGGTGATCGGCCCGTCCACGAGCGCCGACGGCGTCGGGGCCCAAGGGGAGCCGCACACCGCTTCGCCGGTCCTCGGCTACCTCCGGGCGATGGACGGCGTACGCCACGACGAGGACGACCACCCTCACGACCACCCCCTCGACCGCGCCTACGACCAGTTCCTGTTCGTGTCGGTCGGCGCCGGCCCCAGCGCGGCGTGCGCCCTCTACCGGCCCGAGGGGCGGTGAGCACCGTGCCGCAGACGAGGTTCGTCGAAGACCCGGCCGTGGAACGATCCGCCACCCTGTTGGACGGCCTGGCCGGATGGCTCGAGCGCAACGCCCGCGCCTTTCCCGAGAAGCCGGCCGTCATCCACCCCGAAGGCCGCGGCTCCGGCGGCTACAGCGTCGTCACCTACGGCGAGTTGCAGGACACGGTCGAGGAACTGGCTCGCGGATTCCGGCGCGCCGGGATCACCCGGGGCACGCGAACGGTGCTGATGGCCCCACCCGGGCCCGAGCTGTTCGCCCTCTGCTTCGCGCTGTTCCGGGTCGGGGCCGTGCCCGTCGTCGTCGATCCCGGCATGGGTGTGCGGCGCATGTTGCACTGCTACCGGGCCGTGGGCGCCGAGGCCTTCATCGGGCCGCCCCTCGCCCAACTCGTACGCGTCCTGGGCCGCCGCACCTTCGCCGGGGTACGGGTGCCCGTCACCCTGGGGCGGCGCCGGCTCGGCCGCGGCCACACGCTGGCCGCGCTGCGCACCACCCCCGCGACCGCCACCCCCGCGACCGCCGGGCCCGCGGACACGGCGGCGCCGACGGGCGGGGACGACCTGCTGATGATCGGCTTCACCACCGGAAGCACGGGCCCCGCCAAGGGAGTCGAGTACACCCACCGCATGGCGCTGTCCATCGCCCGCCAGATAGAAGCCGTCCACGGCCGCACCCGCGACGACGTCTCGCTCGTCACCCTGCCGTTCTACGGGGTGCTCGACCTGGTCTACGGATCCACCCTGGTCCTCGCGCCACTGGCGCCCGCCCGGGTCGCCCAGGCGGATCCCGCCCTGCTCGTGGACGCGCTGGAACGATTCCGCGTCACCACCATGTTCGCCTCGCCCGCCCTGCTGCGGAACCTGGCCGGACACCTCACCGGCGCCGCCCGCGGCCGCCACCCGCTGCCCGACCTGCGCTGCGTCGTCTCCGGCGGGGCCCCGGTGCCCGACGCGGTCGTGGCCGCGCTGCGCACCGTCCTCGACGAGAAGGCGCGCATCCATGTGACGTACGGGGCCACGGAGGTGCTGCCGATCTCCTCGATCGAGGCCGCCGAGATCCTCGGCGACGACGACCTCGACACCGCCCGCGACGACGGCGGTACCGCGGCCGGTACGGGGGCCGGGACCGCGGCCGGTACGGGGGCAGGGACCGCGGCCGGAGCCGCCGCGGGCGAAGGGACCTGTGTCGGCCGACCCGTCCCCGGCACCCGGGTGGCCATCGCCCCCGTCACCGACGGCCCGCTGCCCCGGTTCGACCCCGCGGCCGGCCTGCCGGCCGGGCGCGTCGGCGAGATCCTGGTCCAAGGCGATTCCGTCAGCCGGCGCTACCACCGCGCACCCGCATCCGACGCCGCGCACAAGGCGACCGAGGAACGCCCCGGCGGCGCGGAGCCCTTCGTCTGGCACCGGACCGGAGACCTGGGCCACCTCGACGCCGAAGGACGCCTGTGGTTCTGCGGGCGCGCAGCGCAGCGGGTCCGCACCGGCGACCGGGACCTGCACACCGTGCGCTGCGAGGGAGTCTTCAACGCCCATCCGCTGGTCCGGCGCACCGCCCTGGTCGGCATCGGGCCGGCCGGCGCCCAACGGCCCGTCGTCTGCGTGGAGACCGAGACCGGGCCGGACGGGGCGGAGCTCGACGAAGCCACGTGGACGCGGCTGGTCGCCGAGCTGGGCACCATGGCCGAGGCGCAGGCCGCGACCACCGGCCTCCAGGAGTTCCTGCGCCACCCCGGCTTCCCCGTGGACATCCGGCACAACGCCAAGATCGGCCGCGAGGAGCTCGCCCGCTGGGCCGAGCGGCAGCAGGCCCGCCCGACGTCGTCCACCGGCCGGCGCGCAGCCCGGATCGTGCCGCTCGCCGGATGGGCGTACCTCGTGGGCGGGGCGGTGTGGGCCACGGCCGGGGGAGTACCCGACCTTCCCGTGCTGCGGTGGCTGTGGTGGGCCGACGCCTTCCTGAGCATCGGCGTGCACGCCGCGCAGATCCCGCTCGCGCTGCCGCGCGGCCGGGAGGCCGGCCACGGGACCGCCTCGGTGGTCCGCAACACCATGCTCTACGGCGCGACCTGGTGGCGGACGCTGTGAAGATCCTGGTCACCGGAGCATCCGGATTCCTGGGCGGGCACCTCGTCGACGGTGCCCTGCGCCAGGGCCATCAGGTCCGCGCCCTGGTCCGCCCCGGCCGTGCCGCCGTACGCCTGGGCTCCCTGCCCGGCGTCGAGGTCGTCACCGGCGACCTCACCGACGAGGGTTCGCTCGGGCGGGCAGCGCAGGGCTGCGAAGCGGTCCTGCACAGCGCGGCACGGGTCGTCGACCACGGCAGCCGCGCCCAGTTCGAGGCCGCCAACGTCACCGGCACGCAGCGGCTGCTGACGGCGGCGCGGTCGGCGGGGGCGCGGCGGTTCGTGTTCGTCTCCAGCCCGAGCGCGTTGATGCGGACACGGGAGGGCGACCGTCTCGGCATCGACGAGAGCACCCCGTACCCGCGGCGGTGGTTCAACCACTACTGCGAGACGAAGGCGATCGCCGAACAGCACGTACGGGCGGCCGACGGTGCGGAGTTCACCACCTGCGCCCTGCGCCCGCGCGGCATCTGGGGGCCGCGCGACCACGCCGGATTCCTGCCGCGCATGGTCGACGCCATGCGCGTGGGCCGACTGCCCGACCTGTCGGGCGGTAAACGGGTGCTGGTCTCGCTCTGCCACGTCGACAACGCGGTGGACGCCTGCCTGCGGGCCGTGCACGCGCCCGCCGGGCGGGTCGGCGGCAAGGCCTACTTCGTCGCGGACCGCGAGGAGACGGACCTGTGGCCCTTCCTGGCGCGGGTCGGAGCCCTCTTCGACTGCCCGCCGCCCGCCCCGCGCATCCCGCTCCTCCTCGGCCGCGGGCTGGCCGCGGCCGTCGAGACGGGTTGGAACCTGCGCCACCGGTCCGCCGGCAGGGGCTCGGACGCGGGTCCGGACGCGGGTCCGCCCATGAGCCGCTACATGATGGCGCTGCTGACCCGCTCGGCGACGTACGACACCTCCGCCGCCCGCCGGGACCTCGGCTACGCGGCTCCGCGCACCCAGGCCGACGGGCTGCGCGCACTGGGGGAGTGGGTGACGGAGGTGGGAGGCGTGGCCGCCTGGACCGCCGGCCCGGCCGCCCCCACCGAAGCCGCCGTATCGGCCCGCCCCGGACCCGGCCACACCGAACAAGGGAACACCACGTCATGACATCCCATCAGGTCGGTACCGGTACCGACACCGATGCTCGTACCGGTGCGAACGCCCGCTACCGGCGTTCGGTGTCGCCCACCGAACGCCTCTACCTCGCCGCCGGGGACGCCCGCGGGGCCATGGCCCTGCGCATCGTCGTCGAGGGCGAGGGCGTACCCGACGCGCAGGACCTCCGGGCGGCCGTGGCACGGGCCGCCGAGTCCTGCCCGGGATCACAGCTCGTACGTGCCGGCGCGATGTGGACCGTCGGGGGGCCGCCGCCGCGGGTGCGGTACGACGTACCACGCGCCGGTGTGTACACCGACTCGGCTCCCGGAACGGTCGAGTTGCCCGCCGGGCCGTCGCGTCGAACGGAGCCGCCGGGCTGCGAAGTGCTGATCGTGCCCGGTGCGGACGGTGCGGACGGTGCGGACGGTGCGGACGGTGCGGACGGCGGGGACGGCGGGGACGGCGGGGACGGCGGGGACCGGAAGGGGACCACCACCCTCGTCTTCAGCGCCTCGCACGCCCTGATGGACGGCCACGGCGCCCTGACCTGGGTACGGGAGGTCTTCCGGGCCCTGCGCGGCGAGCCCGCCCGGCCCGCCCTCGACCCGGACACCGACGCCGGACTGCTGCGCGGTCTCGGCAGCACCCGGACGCGGCCCACGCCGGCGCCTCCCCGACGCTCCCCGCTCGGCTCGGCCGACGGCGGCGGCCGCCCGCTCCGGACGCTGTGGCTGCGCCGCACCCTGCCCGGCCGCCGTTCCGCGCTCACCGCCCGCCTCGCCCAGGCCCTGGCCGACGCCACCCGGCTCGACACCCGTGTCATGGTCCCCGTCGACCTGCGCCGCCACCGCCCCGGGATCGCGGCCACCGGCAACCTGAGCCTGCCGCTGTTCCTGGACCTTCACCCCGGGGCGGACTGGACGGCCGCGCACACCCTCCTGCTGACCGCCCTGGCCGGGAACGGCGAACTCGCCGCCGGATTCGAAACGGCCCTCGCGCCGCTGCCCCGGCCCGTGACCGCCGCCCTGCTGCGCACCGCCCAGGCCGTGGCGTCACGTACCGACCGGCACCTCGCTTCGGCCGTCGTCTCCCACCTCGGCCGCCTGGACCTGGCGGAATTCTCCGGCGGCGGCTTCACGGCGTCCACGGCTTACGCACTGCCGGTGCACGCGCCGCTGGTTCCGCTCTCCCTGGTCGCCGCCGAGACCGGCACGGCCACCGAGATCACCCTCGGCGTCCGCGGCTCGGGCCCGGACCTCGCCGCCCGCGCCGGGCGGCTGCTGGACACGGTCCTGGCCGGCCTCGCCTCGGCGGACGCCGTGGCCACGGGCCCCGCACCACGGACCGCGCACCCCGCTCCGGCCGTGCCCGCTCCGGCCGCCGGTCCGGACCCGGCGGTCCCCGGGCTCACCGTCGTGGACGCCTTCCGCGACCAGGCCGCCCGCACCCCCGACGCGCCCGCGATCGACGGGCCCGAGGGCGTGGTCACGTACGCCGAACTCGATCGACGCTCCGACGCCGTCGCGGCCGGGCTCCGGAGCCGCGGCGTAGGACGCGAGGACCTGGTGGGACTGGTCGTCGACCGCACCCCCGCCGGAGTGGCCGCCCTCTGGGGGATCCTCAAGGCGGGCGCCGCCTACGTGCCGCTCGACCCCGGCCACCCCGGCGTACGGATCAGGGAGATCCTCCAGGGATCCGCCGCCGGCATCTGCCTGACCCGACGACACCTGGCCGAGGACCTCGCCCCGTTCGTGCCCGGGACCCTGCTCGCCGTCGAGGACCTGCTCGACAGCCCTGCCGCCGGACCGGACGCGGCGGCGGACGGGACGGCGGACGTGCGGCCCGCGGACCTCGCGTACGTCATCCACACCTCCGGTTCCACCGGCCGCCCCAAGGGTGTGCAGATCGAGCACGGAAGCCTCATGGGATTCGTCCGCTGGATGACCGAGGTCTGCCACGTCACCGGTCGCACGCGCTTCGGCTTCGCCTCCTCCTACGCTTTCGACATCTCGTGCTTCCCCCTCTTCCTGCCACTGGCGGCCGGCGGAACGGTCGTCCTCGCCCCCGGCCCGCCCTCGCCCGCCACCCTGCGCGACCTGGTCGCCGAGCACCGCGCGGACACCCTCGCACTCACGCCCTCCCACCTCGCCCTGCTCGGCGCCGCGGGCGGCGGCCCCGCGCTCCGACTGCGCACCCTGCTGCTGGGCGGCGAGCCCCTCACCCCCACCGCCGTACGGTCCGCGCACGCCGCATTCGGGGCCGACTGCCGTGTGATCAACGCGTACGGGCCCACCGAGGCGACCGTCGCCGTACTCGCCCACACCGTGGACGGGGCGGAGAGCGGCGCGACCGTCCCGATCGGCCGCCCCGGCCCGTACGCCCGGGTCGACCTCGTCACCGAGGACGGCGAGACCATCGGGAGCGGACCGGGCGACACCGGTCGCACCGGCGAGATCGTCGTACGAGGCGCCCAGGTGGCCCGTGGCTACCTCGGCCCGCCCGACGGCCGCCCCTCACCCTTCACCACCGGCCCCGACGGCCTCCGCGCCTACCGCACCGGTGATCTCGGACGCCGACTGGCGGACGGATCGGTCGAGTTCGCCGGGCGCATCGACGAGCAGGTGAAGATCGCCGGGCACCGTGTCGATCCCGCCGAGGTCGCCGCCGCCCTCGAAGCCCACCCGACCGTCCAGCGTGCCGTCGTCGTGCCACGCCGTCGCCCGCACTCCACGGCGGCCGTGCTCTGCGCGTACGTACTGCCGACCCACGCCGCTGATCCCGCGGCGGGCGGGGACCTGGGCAGCGCCCTGCGGACCGAACTGACCCGGACCCTCCCCGCGTACCTCGTCCCCGCCCATGTCGTCGTGATCGACACACTGCCCAGCACGGTCAGCGGCAAGGTCGATCTCGCCGCCTTCCCCGATCCCTTCGCCCGGTCCACGCCGGCCGCAACGGTAGCCGTATCCGCCGACGCAACCGCGGTTGCGCCCGTCACCTTGGACGCACGGGTCAGGCACCACTGGGCGGAGGTCCTCGGCGTCGACGGCGAACTGCTGTCGTCGGACTCGGACTTCCACGCCCTCGGCGGGGATTCCCTGGCCCTCGTCGAGATGCTCACCGCCGTCTCCTCGGACCTGCTCACCCCCGATCAGGCCCGACAGTTCACCGGCCGTCTCGACTGCCTCGTCCGGGACCTGACGCTCGGGCAGGTCTGCGAGCACCTGACCGCCGCCCGCGAGGAGGCATCCGCATGATCTTCGTCGGAGAAGGAGCCCTGCTCCGCCGCGCCGTGACCCACGCGGCCACCCACGGCCACCCGGTCGACCTGGTCTGCTCCGCCGACCCGCTGGACGCGGCGGCCGCCGACGCGCCCCACCTCGCGGCGGCCGACGTCAACGCCCACGCCGACACGCTCTCCCGGGCCGGCACCGACGGCATCGTGTGGTCCCTCAACAACCGGCAGATCTTTCGGGAACCCCTGCTCCGGGCCGAGGGCCTGCGGATCGTCAACATCCACAACGGGCTGCTGCCACGGCATCGCGGACTGCCCTCCGTGGCCGTCCTGTTCGCCCTGCTGAACGGCGACACGGAGTACGGCGCCACCGCCCACGAGGTCGACGCCGGCATCGACACCGGTCCGGTCCTGGCCGAACACCGTTTCCCCATCGGGCCCGAGGACCGCTACCACCAGGTCATGCTCCGCGGCATCCGCGCCTGCCACGCCCTGTTCGAGCGGATCCTCCCGGCGGTCGCGGCAGGAACCGCCCACCCCGTACGCGCCACGGCGGCGGAACCGTCCGCGTACTACGGCCTGCGCGCGCTGGAGCGGCTCGACACCTACCGCGACCATCCCGCCTACCCGCGCGCCACCGACCTCGGCCCCTTCGCCACCCATGCGCCCGAGGTCACTCGGGCCCTGCTCGGGCCGCCCGCACCGGCTTCGGCCTCCTGAGGCCACCCGGGACACCCGGGCACACCCGGGGCCCGGTCCGACAGCCGGCCCGGCGCGGCCTGTGGCCGGGGCCCGCGGGCTCCAGCCCCTCCTTCAGGTGCAGCGAGGGGATCTCGTAGTCACCGAAGTTCTGCCGCCGTCCTCGACCTGGTCGTCGGCGCTCCCGCGCTGGTCATGGACCATCGGCTGGACGTGCTCGCCGGGAACCGTCTGGCGGGGCTCCTCCACGGTCGGCCGGTGCCGGGCCTGAACACCGCCCGGCACATCTTCCTGGAGGAGGCGGAGCGCGGCCTCTACGCGGACTGGGAGAAGTGCACCCTCGACGTGGTCGGGCATCTGCGTCTGGCCGCCGGCCAGTACCCCGAGGACCCTCGCCTTGCCTCGCTCATCGGCGAACTGGCGATGGGCAGCGAGCGCTTCCGCCGCCTGTGGGCCCGCGCGGACGTGCCCGCCCGCACCCACGGACGCAAGGCGTACCGGCACCCGTTGGTGGGACTGCTGGAACTGCACCAGGAGAACTTCGCGCTGCCGGGCGAATCGGGCATGGAGCTGCTGGTGTTGTCCGCGGCCCCGGGCAGCCCCGCCGAGGACGGTCTGCGCCTGCTCGAAGGCCTGGGTGCGGACAGCGGTGGTGAGCGGGCGGTACTGCGCCGCACCGACACTCCGTCCATGCCGTCGTCCGCCGCCACCGGCACCTCGATGTGACGGCCGGCGCCCGGGCGGACCGGGAAGCGTGGGCGGACCGGGAGGCGTGGGCGGCCTGGGTGATCGGCAGCGGAGGTCAGACGCCCGCGCCCACCCCCGCGGGCGTGGCGACCGGGCCACCCGCCATCGCGCGGGCCATCCACGCGGAGGAGCGCACGGTCCGTGCGACGAAGGCGCCGCGGTCCACCCCGAGGGCCCGCAGGGCCGGACCGTGGTCCACCGCGACCAAGGCGGCGGCGCCGGCCAGGAGTCCGCGCCACCCGGCCGTCACCGCCCGGCGGGCGGGCCGGGGCAGCCCGGCGAGCCCCTCGCGCAGGCGCAGGCAGTGGAAGGGGACGTGCCGCTCCTCGTCCGCCAGGATCCGGCCCGCGACCTCGGTGGTCAGCGGGTCGGTCGCGCCGTCGCGCAGGGCTTGGTAGTACCCCAGCGCCACCACCTCGGCGATCATCAGCACCAGCAGTTCCACCCGCAGTCCGAGCAGCCGCCGGACCCGGACGAAGGCCGCGTCGCTCCAATGCCCGTCGAGGGTCTCGGCCCCGCCGGCCGCCAGCAGCAGCTCCAGCATGCGCGCGTGGTTCTGTTCCTCGGCGATGAAGAGCCGGACCGCCTGGGAGTAGACCGGATCACCCGCGAGGTCGGCCTTGGCGGTGAGTGCTGAGCCGTCGCCGTCCTCGCCGACCTGGAACTTCTGGATGCTGCGGACGATGTCCGCCGGCAGCTGCGTGCCCTTCCCCCAGTCGGGGTCGCCCAGAGCCGCTCGGCGCTCCCGCTCGGCCTCGAACTCGCGCACCCATGCCCCGTACTCACTTTTGATCATGTTCAACAATCTAGCGATTATTGATCGTGTTCAAAAGTGTTGGAGTGTCATGGCCGCGTAACAGAACCGGTCGGTGGCGGGCGGTGCTCCGCGTGTCGGACGGGTTCCTCCGGGACTGCTCCCACGTGGTATTCGGCCTTCGCGAGCAGCTCTTCGGTCAGCCTGACCCCGGTGAAGCGCTCGGTCAGCGCCAGGACCGCCGCCTTCGTGTCGACGTCGGGATCTTCGTCCCCGAACGGGTTGAGGCCGACCTGCAGCATCAAGGGGTTGAGCGCATCGGGGGTGCTGCCCGTCCTGTCCGCGGGCCACTCGAAGGTGGTCATCAACTCCCCCTCCTCGTACCAGTGGAAGAAGTCCATCGGCTTCCCTCCGTTGCTGCAGTGGGAGACGGCACGCGTTCCGGCGGAGAGCGCCTCCATGGTGTCCGGACGTATGCCCAGATCGCCTCCGAAATCCAGGGCGAGCGTCCAGTCCCCTCCTGCGCCCGGCACGGTGAACGCTCCGGCGAGGAAGGCATCGGGCCACTTCTCGAATCCGTCCAGGAAATCCTCATGTTCCCCGATGAACTCGTGGAGGTCCTCGCACACACCGCGCGGCTCGGCCCCCACGATGTGGAGCAACTCCGCGGGTGAGACTCCCCGCAGCAGCGTCAGGGTGTACCCGATCTCCAGTGCGTAGGCGAAGAGCGAGTGTGGGGAACGTATCCAGCCGTAATCGGCCGCGGTGGCGGAACTCATGCAGCGCATCCTGCCGGCGCCCACTGACACCGGCCTGCGCGGCCGCCCCCGCGCGCCCGGCCGCCCGGCCGCCGGGCCGGAGCTCAGATCGTCGCGGGAGGCGGCGCATTGATGGCGCCGAAGGGGATGTGGACGCTCGGAGTGCCCTGGGCGGTGCCGTTGAGATTGGCGACCTGGTCGTCGAAGAAGATGTGCGGGTCGAGGGCTTTCATGACCGCGGCCTTGTCGATACCGCCGAGGAAGAAGGCGTCGTTGACCCGCAGCCCCCACTCCTTGAGGCTCATCAGGGCGCGTTCGTGCGAGGGGGCGTCCCGAGCGGTGACCAGCGAGACGCGAAGGCGGGGTCGATACCCGGAGTCCTCGCGGCGCCGCGCTTCTTCGAGGCGCTGGATGCGGTTGATGCCGGCCAGGAAGTCTCGTAGCGGACCCGGATCGTGCGGGGTGGCGGCATTGCGGACTTCGAAGGCACGGAACTCGTCGACCCCACCGCGCTGGTAGACCCGCTCGGCGGTGTCGCTCGCCACCACTCCGTCGAAGTCGAAGGCGATACGGAGTTCGGGATCGCTCTCGTCGTCGACGCGCCCCGTTCTGAGCACGTGTCCCGCGGGCAGCCCGGCCGCGACCGCGTCCCGGATATCGGGTCCGTCGGCCGACAGGAACAGCGACATGTTGAGCGCGGGCATGAACTGGTGCGAGGGGCGGCCCTGCCGGAAGACCGCCCGGCTGATCGGCAGGTCGTGGGCTTCGATCGAACGCATGACACGCATCCCGGTGTCCGGATCGTTGCGCGAGAGGATGATGACCTCGACCAGCGGGTCGGCCTGCTCCGCGAGGTCGTTCAAGGACAGCAGGCGTCTGACGAAGGGGAACGCCACTCCTTTGGCCAGAAGTTCATCGACATGCGTCTCCTGGTAGGTCCGGTACGCGTCCTCACCCTGCTCCCGGAACACCGCGTCACAGTCGGTCAGGTCGAACAGGGCGCTGGACGCGATCCCCACCACCAGGCGATCGGACAGGTCGTACCTCATGGCGCCCCCTGCTGACACGTGTGCGACGTCGGGATGCTCATCACCCTTCGGTGTATGCCCGCAAACGCCTCCCGATCCACCGTTCGAGCCGGGCCCCGCCTCCACGGCGCGATGGAGCCCAGCGCATGCGCGCCTGCCTCTGATCCGGGGAATTCACGGCGGCATTCAGGTGCCGACGGCGGCGTCGGCCGTCGACGCCCTTTCGGCGGCCCTACTGTGCTGGTCGGCAGCGAGACGCGCCGGTGAGCCGACGGGGTGAGGAGGCGTATGCCGGACCATCCGCACGGCCCACCGGACGATACGCCGGAGGGCGAGAGCCGGTTCTCGCTGTGGCTGTGGTCGGTGCTCGGCCTGTTCGCGGCATGCGTGCGTACCCTGTGCCCTGCTCGTGGCGGAGACGATCGGTTCCACCGTCTCACCGGTGCCCCGCGCTCGCGATTCTCGCCGAGCCGGCCGGGTACGCGACGGCGGTCCGCGCCGTGGTGCGAGAGCGGTCGCCGGATTGCGACGTCAGTACGAACAGGCCTACGCCGCGGAACTGTGGCAGGCCGAGGAGAGATGTGGGGACGGGCGATGAGAACGATGCCGAGAGGTGATCGACAGTGACCGGGCGGCGCCCGAGGTGTCCGACCGGGCCGCGTCCGCTCGTTCCGGCTCTCGCTCTGGCTCTGACTCTGGCTCTCGCTCTCGTCACCGGGTGCACGACGGGCCGCGAGGCCCCGACGCCATCGCCCCTGGGCAGGGCTCCCACGGCCGCCACGCGTCCCGGGACGCCGAGCCCCTCGGCTCCGGACCTGTTGCTGGCCGAGCAGTTCGACATGGGGCTGCCCGGCGCCGATCCCGTCCGTTGCGGTGACGAACTGGCCCTGCTCACCCGAGGCCGCCCGGCCGACCGGCCCATGGCCTGGGTCTCGTCGGGGCGCGACGAGCGCCAGTCGGCCGACGCGGTGACGTTCGCTCTCGGAGACCGATCGGCGCTGTGCCTGTACGGGTTCGCGCAGGGCAAGCCGATCACGGTCACGGTCGCAGCAGGGGGTCGGACCTACACCACGCCCGTGACGCCCGTGGCGGCCCTGAGCTCCGGGGACTCATCGAAGGAGGAGCTCTTCAACGGACGCGCCCTGGAGGTAGAGGACGCCGGCGGCGGCTTCCTGCGGAGCGGATACTGGACGTTCCTCCCGCCCGACCCGGCCCGAGAGGCGGTCGCCGCCACCGGTCGGCTCACCCTGACGGCGAGCGCCGGTGCCACACGCGCCACCGGCGGGATTTCGCTGCGCCGGAACCGGGGAGCGGAGACGGCGGAAGGCTGGGAGCGCGGCCACCGGCTGGCGGTCTTCGGATATCCGGCCGGCACCCGGGTCCCGATCGGGATCTACCGCCTGACGCGTACCGAAGCGAGCGCACGCGCGGTGCTGGTGCGGAAGGTCGGCCAGGTGGTCATGCCGCGCTCCCGGCTGGCCGTCCTCACCATCCCCCAGGACGTGTTCCGCCTGGTCGCCGAGGCACCGCCGAAGGAGGAGGTCTCGCACTGCCTGAGCGTCCCCGGAATCGACCGATGCGTCAATTGACCCGTCCCCATCCGTGGATCGCATGGAGGTTCACCGGCCGACCGGCGCCGTCCGCACGAACCTGATCCGGCACAGGTTGTGCGGTGCGTGCCGGGCAGCCGACCCCGTACAGCGCCCCCTCTACGAGAGCATGGGGCCGTGAACGCGGGTTCCGGCAGAAGGTGCCCGCCCCCGACGGCGTAGGGAGGCATCCGTGCGGAAGCCGGCGATCATCGAGGCGCCGTCCGTCCTTGGGCTACGGCCCTCCGGCGTCCAGGACATGCCGACGGCCCTCCTCGATGCCGGTCTGGCCGAGCGACTCGGGGCCGTACGGGCCGGCAGGGTCGAGGCTCCACCGTATGACCCGAGGCGGGACGAGACCACAGGGATCCTCAACCCGCTCGGCATCGCGCGGTATGCCGTCGCCCTGGCCGACGCCGTCGGCTCCGTCCTGGACAACGGCCTCTTCCCCGTGGTCCTCGGCGGCGACTGCAGCATCCTGCTCGGCAACCTCCTCTGCCTGCGCCGCCGCGGACGCCACGGCCTGCTGTTCCTCGACGGCCACACCGACTTCTACCAGCCGGCAGCGGAGCCGACAGGCGAGGCGGCCTCGATGGAACTCGCCCTGGCCACCGGCCGTGGCCCCCGACTGCTCACCGACCTGGAAGGCCGCGGGCCCCTGCTGCGCGACGAGGACATCGTCGCGTTCGGCTTCCGCGACACGTCCGAGTCCACCGAAGCCGGAATGCAGCCACTACCCCCGCGACTTCGCACCATCGACCTTCACGGTGTGCGGGCGGTCGGCGCCGCTGCGGCGGCCCGCCGAGCGATCGACCATCTCGGCAACGACGAGAGCGCCGGATACTGGGTTCACCTCGACGTCGATGTCCTCGACGACGCGCTCATGCCGGCCGTCGACTACCGCATCCCGGGCGGGCTGACGTGGTCGGAACTGGAGAGCGTGCTGCGGATCGCGCTGGCCGACGAACGAGCTGTCGGCCTCGATGTCACCATCTTCAACCCCCGCCTCGATCCGGCCGCGACACTGGCCGCCCGCCTTGCCGAGTGCCTGAGCCGAGGGATGCGGCAATGACGCCGCCGGGGCGCATGTCTCGGTGCCTGGTCTTTTCGAGCCCGGCCGGGACGCGCAAGCCGTGGGGAGTGCCGACGGTGAGGAGACCGTCAGAATAGGTCAGGGCAAGTACGGGATGGTCGTGGCGGCCGGCCGTGTTTCGGCGGCGGCTCGCATGTCAGAGTTCTCCATGGGGTCGTCGCGCAGCGCCGTGATCCGCTCCAGGGCTTCGCGCCCGTACGGAGCCCAGCCCCCGCCCCCGTTGCCGGTGGTCATCGTGTGCCGCCGGTCGCGGACCACGTACGGGATCTTGAGACCGCGAGTAGCCCATGGCAGGCTCATGCCGCATGATCGATGAATTCGCGAAGGACAACCTGCACGGGAGACTGCGGCGGGACCGCAAGGCGCTGCTCTGGAAACTCGACGGCTTGTCCGAATACGACGCCCGCCGGCCTTTGACGGCGACCGGGACCAACCTCCTCGGCCTGGTCAAACACGTGGCCACCGTCGAGGCCAGGTACTTCGGCGAGGTCTTCGGCCGCCCTTCCCCGGAACCGCTGCCCCGGTGGCAGGATGCCGACGGCAGCGACCTGTGGGCGACCGAGGACGAGACCCGCGATCAGATCATCGGGTTCTACCGGCGCACGTGGGAACACTCGGACGCGACGATCAACGAGCTTCCCCTCGACGCCCCCGGCCACGTGCCGTGGTGGCCGGAGCCTTATCCCGACACGAACCTGTTCGCCGTCATGGTCCATGTCCTCGGCGAGTCCATCCGGCACGCCGGGCAGGCCGATATCCTGCGCGAGGGCCTCGACGGCCGGACCGGGTTGCGCGCCGAACACGAGAAGCAGATCGACGAGGAAGCCCGTGCGGCCCACTGCGCGAAGATCGAGCAGGCCGCCAGGGCGGCCGCACCGGTCAAGGCCTGACGGTTGCCTCACGTGACGTGATGTTCGTGCGACATGACGCCGGTCCCGGGTGCTGATCCATCGAAGCGTCCGGTTCCTGATGAACTCCGGCAGCCGGCCGCCCCGTTGCTGCCGTCGTCCGCTCGAAGAACCCGGCCCGCCGTGATCTGAGGGCGGACGGGCCGGGGCGCGGCGGGCGGGGACCGCCGTGTCGCCCTTGAGGGCGACCAGTGCGGAACTATCCCGTGCTGCGCGGCGGTAGCCGCCGGGTGATCCGGTCGAACAAGTCCGTCAGCGGCTCGCTGATGTCCTGGCCGAAGTCGGTCAACCCGTAGGTGACCTGAGGGGGCGTCGTCGGCTCGACCTCCCGCCGGACCAGGCCGTCCTGGACCAACGCGCGCAGGGTCTGAGCGAGCATCTTCTCGCTGATGCCCTGGATGCCGTCGCGCAGTTCGTAGAACCGAAGGTCGTCGCTCCGCAAGGAGATCAGAATCCAGACGCCCCACCTGCTGGTCACATGGTCGACCACGTCTCGCGCGGGGCAGTCGGTGTGAAACACCTCACGCCCATGGTTCGTCGCGACTCGTTTCAGCTGCGCACCTTCCCTCATGTCAGGAGCTTACCTCTGGGTATGTCCTTACGGAAAGTAAGCCCGGCTCCTAGCGTCTGACACCGCAGTGCACGACGAATCAGGAGCTGAACATGATCGTGGTAACCGGGGCTACCGGCAATGTGGGCCGACCCTTGACGCGGGCCCTGGCAGAGGCGGGCGAGCGGGTGACGGCGGTGTCGCGGCACCGGGCGGAGCTGCCGGAGGGGGTTCGGCACCTGTCGGCCGATCTGGCCGAACCGGCGGGCCTCACCGCTGCGTTGGCCGGGGCGAAGGCACTCTTCCTGCTGCTCTCCGGCGACCTGCACACCCCCGAAGCCAGGCCGGCCGACATCATCGGCCTGGCCGCGTCCTGTGGGGTCCGCCGGGTCGTCCTGCTGTCTTCGCAGGGCGTGGCGACCAGGCCGCTCGGCCCGTCGCGGGTCGCGATGCGCGCAGTGGAGGACGCGTTGCGGGACTCCGGAATGGACTGGGCCGTCCTGCGGCCGGGAGGGTTCGCTTCCAACGCCTTTGCCTGGGCGGAGTCCGTCCGTACGCGAGGGACGGTCGCCGCGCCCTTCGGCGATGTGGGGGTCCCGGTCGTCGATCCGGCGGACATCGCCGAGGTCGCCGCGGCCTGCCTGCTGGACGATCAGCACATCGGCGGGGTGTACGAGTTGACCGGGCCGGAGGTGATCACGCCGCGTCAGCAGGCGGACGCGATCGCCGCCGCGCTCGACTCGCCCGTACGGTTCCACGAACTCACCCGCGCCGAGGCCAAGGCCGGCATGACCCGGTTCGTACCGATCGAACTCGCCGACGACACCCTGGACATCATCTCCGCCCCGAACCCGGCCGAGCTGCGGATCAGCCCGGATGTGGAACGAGTCGTCGGTCGTGGCCCGCACTCGTTCCACGACTGGGTCGCCCGCAATGTCGCCGCGTTCCGCTGAGGCGCGACTCCACCGAACCGCTCGCCCGTGAAGCGGAACACGGGAGCCGGTCACGCGCCGCGCTCGGCGAGGTTCACCGGGTCGACGCGTGGCGGCGGACTCGAACGGCCGCCGATAGGGTCGACGGCGAACACGAGGGCGGGGAGTACGAGGTGGACATGAGGATGCATCGTCCGGGGCGGCCGGAGGACCTGCCGGATGCGGGAGTGCTGTGGGCGCGCTGGGCCGCGCTGGCCGTGGCGACCTGGAACGCCGAGGAGGAGCAGGAGCGCTTCCGGCACGGGTACTGGCTCGGGGACGGCGACCACGACCTGCGATACGACGACGGCGCCTGCAGCCGGTGGGTGTTGATCCGGGCCGGGGGCGACCGCGCCGTTCTCTTCGGGCAGGACGATGCCGGCAAGGTCGGGCGGTACCGGCCGCCGATCGATGTCCTGGCCGGGGCACCCGAGTGGGTGCGGACTGAACGCCTGCACGACCTGTTGGCGCGCGGAAGGGTCGAGTGCGTCTACTGGTTCGAGGACGGCTCTTGGCACCGTGCGCCGTACCCCGACGACCTTCACGACGACGGGCTGGACTGCGGGATCGGCCATCTGACCTCGCGTGACCGCGCCGTCGAAGCGATCTGTGCCCTGTTCGAGTTCGACGACGACTGCGAAGGCGCCGTGGAGGCGTGCGAGCGGTTCTTCGCGCACGCGGAGCGGGGCACGGTCACCGGCGAGGTCGTACGGGCCTTCGCCGATGAGGTCTTCCGGATCCGGACCGCGTACGAACTGCTCTGGCCGAAGGCGCCGACGGCCCGTTCGGAGACGGACCTTGCCGCGATGACCGCGCTCGTGCGCTGGAGATGACGCCGTGGCCCGGCAGCCCCGATCCGGCCGCTCGGTCGGTGGCCGAGCCGTACGCGGAAGCCCCGCCCCTCGCACGGTCGGTGGTACGCGCGGGTGAGGGACGGGGCTACCGGAGCCGATGTCAGGCCGTGGCCGGGGCGCCGGTCTCGGAGGTTTCGGCGGGGGCCGCGGCGCCGGCCTCGGCCTCGGGGCGCGGGATGCGGTGCAGCCCCTTGCGGTCGTAGAGGCGGGTGACGGCGAAGCCGAAGACCAGCGCGGCGACGAGGGCGACACCCATCGAGGCCCAGGCCCGGGTCAGCCCCGCGTCGGCCTGGGCTCCGTAGTAGAGCAGGGAGCGCAGGCCCTCGGTGATCTGGCGCAGCGGCTCGAACTCGGCGAGGGCGCGGAAGAACCCGGGCAGCGCCTGGACGGGCACGGTGGCGCCCGAGGTGGGTACGGCCATCGCGACGAAGACGATGGTGGCCAGCAGCATGCCGGGCGTACCGAAGGCGGCGAACAGGGCCAGGCTTCCGATGCCCACCACGGCGATGGTGGCTACCGAGTAGAGCCACAGCAGGCCCAGGTGGGAGGCGTCCATGTCGAGGATGCCGACCGTGGCGACCTCGACCAGGGTGCCCATCACCAGGGACAGGCCGAGCATGAGCGCGATGCCGATGGCCAGGGTGCGGACGCGGCTGGTGTGCTGCACGGGTTCGCGCTTGCGGACGGGGCCGAAGTCGGTGTGCAGGTAGCCGAGCGCGGTGTCGACCTGGGAGTTGACCACGTTGGCGCCGAGCATGCCGCAGACGACCAGGACCAGTGCGTAGTAGAAGGCGCTCAGCCCCATGGCGCTGCGGGCGCCGACGGGGTGGCCGTCGGCGACGGTCACGGTCACCGGGTCGGCCAGCTTCAGCTGCGCGGCCGTCGGGAGCGGGGTCTTCTGGGCGCCGGCCTGCTTGAGGAGCTCCTGGCCGAGCTGGGCGGAGGCGGCGTGGGCGGCCTTCTGGGCGGCCTGGGAGGACATGGAGGAGCCGATGCTGCCCGCCGCCTGGTTGGTCAGCACGGTCAGGGTCGGCGGGGCGGCCTGGCCCTGCGGCGCGGGCTGCGGGGCGGTGAGGGCGGCCACCGTCGCGGAGTAGTCGGCGGGTATGACGAGGGCGCCGAAGACCTTGCCCCGGCCCAGCCGCTTGTCGGCCTCCTCGCGGCTGACGACCTGCCAGTCGATGCTCTTGTCACCCTTGGCGGCCTTCTGGATGCCGGAGACGATCTGCTCGCCCAGGTTGACGTGGCGGCCGTTGACATCCGCTCCGCTGTCGGTGTTGACCAGGGCCACGGGCAGGTCGCGCAGGTTGCCCTTGGGGTTGACGTTGCCACCCACGTAGAGCAGGGCGAACAGCATCGAGACCGCTGCGGCGATGAGTCCCGTCCCGATCCACAGCTGGGGTCGGCGGAGCACGGAGGGGGGCGTGGGATGAGGCATCGATTCTCCGGTGCGGCTGCGTTCCTGGGGTTGGATACTTATGGTATCCAGTTACTGGATAGTGGCAGTATCTTGCTGTGGTGTCCAATCGCCGATGCCGGATACCGGACCGCATGACCAGCAGGGAAGCCGTATGAAGATCTCGGAGCTCAGCCGGCGGACCGGCGTGCCGGTCGCCAGCATCAAGTACTTCCTGCGGCAGGGACTGCTGCCCGTGGGGCGGGCGACGGCCGCGACCCTCGCCGAGTACGGGGAGGAGCACGCCCAGCGGCTGCGGCTGATCAAGGCGCTGACCACGCTCGGCGGCCTGTCCATCGCCGCGACCCGTGAGGTGCTCGGGGCCGTCGACCAGGCCCACAGCTCGGAGAGCGCCCTCGGAGCGGTCAGCTACGCGCTCCCGGTGCCGGTGGCGGCCCAGGGGGCCGCAGGCCAGGAGGCCGAGGCGGAGGCGGAGACCGCGGCCGACGCGACCGCCGGTGCCGAGGTGGCCGAGCTCCTCGCGGACCTGGACTGGCAGGCACCCAGCAGCTCACCGCACGTGCAGGGGCTGACGGTGGCGCTGGAGGAGTTGCGCCGACTGGACGCCCAGTACGCCCCGGGCGAGCTCGCCGCCTACGCCGAGCTCGCGGAATCCGTGGCCCGGCTGGACCTGGAACGCGCGGCCGGCCTGGACGACCCGGTGGCTCTGGCCGAGCGGGCCGTCATCGTCTTCGCGATCTGCGCCCCCGTGTTCGAGCTGCTGCGGCGGCTCGCGCAGGAGGACCAGGTCAGGCGCCGGGTCGCCGATGCCGGCGCCGGCCGGGGCGGGCGTGACGACACGCTTCCGTAGCGTGCGCGTCGGCCCACGACGTTGGTGCTGCCGGCTACCGGATCCCGTCGCGTCGGGCTCCGGGGAGCACCGTGACCTGGGGGATCCCGGTGCCCGGATGCGGGGACACCTCCGCCTCGACCCGGTAGATCTCGGCCAGCAGGTCCCGGGTGAGGACCTCCTGCGGTGTTCCGGTCGCGACCGTGCGGCCGCCGTCCAGCACGCAGATCCGGTCGCAGAAGGACGCGGCGAGGTTGAGGTCGTGCAGGGCGATCACGGCGGTGACCCCCACCCTGCGGACGAGCCGGAGCGCGTCCAGCTGATGGCGCAGGTCCAGGTGGTTCGTCGGCTCGTCCAGGACCATGGTCCCGGTGCGCTGGGCCAGTGCGCGGGCGATCAGGACCCGTTGCTTCTCCCCGCCCGAGAGGCGGTCGAACGGGGCGTGCGCCAGGGCGGCGACGTCGAGCTCCTCCAGCGAGTCCATGATGATCGCGCGGTCCTCGGCGTCGTCGCCCGCGAAGGCGCGCTTGTGCGGGGTGCGTCCCATGGCCACCACGTCGTGGACGGTGAGCTCGAAGTCGCCCGTGGACTCCTGCAGTACGGCCGCGAGGCGCTGCGCGAGGCGTTTGCCGGGCATCCGCCACACGTCCTCGCCGTCGAGCAGGACCCGTCCGGAGGTGGGGCGCAGCGCACGGTAGACGGTGCGCAACAGGGTGGACTTGCCGGCGCCGTTGGGGCCGACGAGGCCCAGCACCTCGCCGGGTGCCACGTGCAGGGAGACGCGGTCGACCAGGGTCCGGCCGTTCACCACGACGCTGACGTCCTCGGCGTCGAGGGCGCCGGGCTCGGGTGTCGGGCGGTGGGTCATCGTGCCGCCTTCCGTCGCATCAGCCAGAGGAAGAACGGGCCGCCGACCAGGGCGGTGAGGATGCCGACGGGTATCTCCTCCGGGCTCATGAGGGTGCGCGCCCCCAGGTCGGCGGCGATCAGGAAGCTCGCCCCCATCAGGGCGGCGGCGGGGAGCGCGCGGCGGTGGTCGGCTCCGACCAGCAGGCGCACCACGTGCGGCATGATCAGTCCGACGAAGCCGATCTGGCCGCTGACGGCGACGATGGTGCCGATCATCAGGGCGACCAGGGTGAACAGGGCGCCGCGGAAGCGGTGGACGTCCAGTCCGAGCGCCGCGGCGGCCTCCTCCCCGGCCAGCAGCAGGTTGAGGGAACGGCACACCCCGAGCAGGACGGCCGTGCCGAGGAGTACGGCGCCGACGGGGATCCATACCGTCGTCCAGGTGGTGCCGGCCAGCCCGCCGAGCATCCAGCGCAGGGCCGACTGAGTCTTCTGCGGGTCGTTGGAGGTGACGATCATCAGGCTGGCCACCGCCGAGAGGACCTCGGCCATGGCCACGCCCGCCAGCACCAGCCGTACGGTGGTCATCCGTCCGCCGGAGCGTGCCAGGAAGTACACCGCGACGAGCGCGGCCAGGGCTCCGCAGAATGCCGCCAGGGGCAGGGAGAACATCCCGAACACGCTCACGTGGAACACGAGGACCAGGACCGCGCCGACCGACGCGCCCGAGGAGATCCCCAGCATCATCGGGTCGGCCAGCGGGTTGCGGACCAGGGCCTGCAGCGCCATCCCCGACACCGACAGGCCCGCGCCCACCACACCGGCCAGCAGTACGCGGGGGAGCCGGACGTCGAGGACGATCGTCTCTCGGACCGGCGTCCAGGTCGGGTCGGCGAGGACCGGGTGGATCCGGTGCAGCAGGATGCCCCAGACCTGGTCGGCCGGGACGCCGATCGATCCGACCGCGATGCCGGCCGTCGCCGTCGCCGCCAGCAGGACTCCCAGTGCGGTGAGCAGCAGGGCGTAGGGAACGGCCCGGCGGCGGGTCGCGGCGGACGCCGGGGTTCTCGCCGGGGCGAGGACCGCCTCACCCGCTTCGGTCGACTCCGTCACCGGAAACGGTCCGGGTGGATCTGGCGGGCCAGCGACTCCACGGCCGCCGGGACGCGGACCCCGAGCACGGTCGACGACAGCGGCAGTACCGCGAACCGCTCGTTCCTGATCGCGGGGACGTCCTTGAGGGCGGGGTTGGCGAGGAGGAACTTCTTCTTGTCCTCGACGGGCCGGTCGCCGTAGTCGTAGATGACGATGACCTCGGGGGCGCGCTCGGCCAGCTGCTCGAACGACACGTCACCGAAGGCCTTGTCCACGTCGGCGAAGAGATTGACCCCACCGGCCTTCTTGATCAGCTCGTTGCCGATGCCCTTGCCGCCGGCGGTGAAGGCCGTCTTGTCCCCGCTGTCGTAGACGAAGAGCTCGGTCGGGGTGACGCCGGCCAGTCTGCCGTCCACCTGGTCGAGGGTGCCGTGCAGCTGGTTCACCTGCTGCTCGCCCCGCTCCGGAACGCCGAAGATCTTGGCGACGGTGCGGATCTCCTCGTCGATGGTGGCCATGGTCACCGGCCCGGCCGGACAATCCTCGATGTTGAGGTGGGTGTTGATGCCGGCCTTGGTGAAGGTAGGACGGCTGCGGCCGTCCTTCTCGTCGAAGGTGGAGGCGAACCCGCCGTAGACGAAGTCCGGTTCGGCGGCCAGCAGCGTCTCGAAGGACGGGTACTCCTTGGAGAGCACCTTCACCGAGTCGAAGGCGGCCTGGTACTCGGGCAGGATCCTGTCGTCGAGGTAGCCGGTGCCCACCATCGACTTCTCCAGCCCGAGCGCCAGCATGACCTCCGTGGCGTGCTGGTTCAGGGACACGGCGCGCTGCGGCGGACGCCGGTAGGTGGTCTCCACCCCGCAGTTGGACACGGTGACGGGGAATCCCTCCGCCCCCGGTCCGGACGGGTCGCTGCGGTTCTGCGTTGCGCTGCCGCAGGCCGGTACGAGCAGTACGGCCGCCACGGCCAGGAGCGAGGACAGTGGGCGTATGCCCCTCATGCGGTGGGTCCTTACGTTGTCGGCGGGGTTCACGCGGAGACGGTGACCGGCGGGGCGGGGAGCGGGGTCAAGGAGGCGTACTCCAGGGGTGCGGACGGGTCGACGGACACGTTCAGCGGGGCCGGCTCGGCTCCGGAGCGGACCAGCAGGTCGCCGACGGCCGCGATCATGGCGCCGTTGTCCGTGCACAAGGTCAGGGGCGGCACGCGCAGTTCGATGCCCGCGGACGCGCATCGCCGTTCCGCGAGCGCCCTGACCCGCGAGTTCGCCGCGACGCCGCCGACCACGATCAGCGTCTTGACGTCGTGGTCGCGGCAGGCCGCGAGGGCCTTGCGGGTCAGTACGTCCGCCACGGCCTCCTGCAGGGCGGCCGCTCCGTCGGCGACCGGCGGCTCCTGACCGAGTTGGCGGTGCCTCTCGGCCCAGCGGGCCGCGGCCGTCTTCAGGCCGGAGAAGGAGAAGGCGTACGGGTCGTCCCCGGGCCGGGTGAGCGGGCGCGGGAAGGTCACGGCCTTCGGGTCGCCGTCGCGGGCGGCCCGGTCGATGGCCGGCCCGCCCGGATAGGGCAGGCCCAGGATCCGGGCGACCTTGTCGAAGCACTCGCCCGCCGCGTCGTCGAGGGTGTCCCCGAGGTGCAGGATCGGCTCGCGCACCAGATCGCGTACGAGCAGCAGCGAGGTGTGGCCGCCGGAGACGATCAGCACCACGCACGGCCGGGGCAGCGGACCGTGCTCCAAGGTGTCGGCGGCCACGTGCCCGGCCAGGTGATGCACGCCGTACAGGGGCACCCCGGCCGCGTACGCCAGCGTCTTCGCCCCGGCCAGGCCCACCTGCAGCGCGCCCGACAGGCCGGGCCCGGTGGTGACGGCGACCGCGTCGATCCGGCTCATCCTAAGTCCGGCCTGGTCGAGGGCCTGTCGGACGACCGGGTTGAAGGAGTGCAGGTGCGCGCGGGCCGCGATCTCCGGGACCACGCCGCCGAAGCGGGCGTGCTCCTCCATGCTCGACGCCACCACGTGCGCGAGCAGCTCGCCGTCCCGCACGATTCCCGCGCCGGTCTCGTCGCAGGACGACTCGATCCCCAGCACCACTGGTCCGCTCACTGCTCTCCACCCTCTGATGTGCATATTCCGCAACTGCAAACTATATGCAACAAGGGAAGGGTGTGGACCCGCCAGGAGCGTGTGCCGAGCCGGAAGCGGACCACCGTCAGCCGTGGGTGAGCCGGAAGGCCTCCGCCGGGTTCACCGGGGCGCCCGCCCCGACCCCGTGCAGGACGTGCGCCAGTACCTCCGCACCGCGTACGACGCGGGGGCCCGGGCGGTTGAAGTAGGCGGGCCCGTCCAGCACCCACACCTCACCCGCGCGCACCGCGGGCAGCTCCTGCCAGCCCGGCAGCGCGGTCAGCAGGTCCCGCTCGCGCAGGGTGCGTTCCGGGGCGAACCCGCAGGGCATGACCAGGAGTACGTCCGGGAGACGATGCGCATCCTCCGAGCCTAGGGGGTGTCTTGCCGGTCAGCGGTCAGCGGTCCGCGATCACCGGGTACGGAACGTGGGTGCGCAGGTCGGGGTCCACGGCGAGGATTCCGCCGGCCGGCGGACGGGCCCGCTGGGCGCAGTCCTGCCGTTCGCAGATCCGACAGCCCAGCCCGATGGGGGTGGTGGCGCGCGGGTCGTGCAGGGCGATGCCCTCCGCGTAGACCAGGCGCGGGGCGTGCCGCAGCTCGCAGCCCAGGGCGACGGCGAAGTCGGCCCGGGGCGCGTGGTGGCCGAAGCCGCCGCGCGTGACCGTGCGGGCGAGCCAGAAGTACTTCTTGCCGTCGGGCATCTCGGCCACCTGGGTGAGGATGCGGCCGGGGGAGGAGAAGGCCTCGTAGACGGTCCAGAGCGGGCAGGTGCCGCCGAGTCGGGAGAAGTGGAAGTCGGTGGCGGACTGACGCTTGGAGATGTTGCCCGCGCGGTCGGCCCGCAGGAAGGAGAAGGGGACTCCGCGGTTCCCGGTGCGCTGGAGGGTGGACAGGCGGTGGCAGACGGTCTCGAAGCCGACACCGAAGCGGGCCTGCAACAGCTCGATGTCGTAGCGGAGTCGCTCGGCCGCCGAGTGGAAGAGGGCGTACGGCATGAGGAGCGCGCCCGCGAAGTAGTTGGCGAGTCCGATCCGGGCGAGGCCGCGCGCCTGCGGCGAGGACAGGTCGGCCGCGTCGACCGCTCCGGTCAGCAGCGGGCCGTGCTCCAGCAGCGCGAGCTGCGTGGCCAGTTGGAAGGCGCGCTGTCCTTCGCCGAGCCAGGGGGAGAGCAGGAGCACGCCGCTGTCGGCGTCGAAGCGCCGCGCGTCGGCGGAGCGTTCCGGGCCCGCCTGGAGCACCTTGATGCCGTGCCGGGTCCAGAGGTGGCCCGTCAGCGCCTCCGCGGCGCGGCCGACCCGGCCGAGGCCGAGTGCTTCGGCGGTCCGCTCGGCCTGCGCTTCCAGGGCGGCGAAGTGGTTGTGGTGGGCGTAGAAGAAGTCCCTCACCTCGTCGTGGGGTTCGGCGGGCAACAGGCCGGCGGTGTCCTCGGGGGAGGCCAGGGCGACGACCCGCTCCGAGACGTCCCGGTAGCGCTGGTGGAGGGCGACGAGGGCCCGGGCCACCTCCGGGTGGTCGCGGGCCACGTCGGCTATCTCCTCCTGCGGGACCGGGACCGGGGTTCCGCACGCCTCGTCCAGGAGCGCCGCCCGCAGATCGGTGGCCAGACGTTCCTCGCCGGCCTCGGAGAAGAACTCCGGATCGACGCCGAAGACCTCGGCGATCCGCAGCAGCACCGGAGCGGTCAGCGGCCGCCGACTGTGTTCGATCTGGTTGAGGTAGCTGGTGGACAGGCCCAGGGCGCGGGCCAGTTCGACCTGGTTCATGCCCCGCTCACGGCGCAGCCTGCGCAGTTTCGCGTGCGCGTAGATCTTCCGTCCGGCAGGCCGTCCCATGGGGATCCCGTGCTCCTCTCAGCATCTCCTCGGCTGTGAAATTAGCATCCGCACCTTTCGCAGAATTCGCAGATTCGCAGCCTCGGCAGGGACGGATTACGCAGCGTGGACTCCTCGCACCGGCCCTCGCGGAGGGGAAGACTCGTCCTCGGAACACGCATCCGCCGCACGCCGCGAGGAGTCCCGTGATCGACCATCAGGTACATGTCCGTCCCAGCGCCGACCGCCTGCCCCGCGAGGAGCAGCTCGCCTGGAAGCTGGCGGCCGTGGCCACCGGCACCCAGGACGCACCGGACCTCGACCCCGAGGCCGCCGTGACGGCGGTCGACCGGATCATCGACAACGCCGCCGTCGCCGTCGCCGCCCTGCGCCGCCGCCCGGTCGCCGTCGCCCGGGCCCAGGCGCTCGGCCACCCGACCTCGTCCGGCGCGTCGGTCTTCGGCGTCGCCGCCGGGACCCGCGTGTCCCCGGAATGGGCGGCCTGGGCCAACGGCACGGCGGTGCGAGAGCTGGACTTCCACGACACCTACCTCGCCGCCGACTACTCCCACCCCGGGGACAACATCCCACCCCTGCTGGCCGTGGCCCAGCACACCGGGCGCTCCGGCGCCGACCTGCTGCGCGGCATCGTCGCCGCCTACGAGATCCACGTCGCCCTGGTGAAGGGCATCTGCCTGCACGCGCACCGCATCGACCACGTCACCCACCTCGGCGCCGCGACCGCCTGCGGCATCGGAGCGATGCTGCGACTGGACACCGACGTCGTGTACCAGGCGGTGCAGCAGGCGGTGCACACCACCACCTCGACCCGGCAGTCGCGCAAGGGCGAGATCTCCAGCTGGAAGGCGTTCGCGCCGGCCTTCGCCGGCAAGGCCGCCGTGGAAGCGGTGGACCGGGCCATGCGCGGCGAGGGGTCCCCCTCGCCGATCTACGAGGGGGAGGACGGCTTCCTCGCCTGGATGCTCGACGGCCCGGACGCCTCGTACACCGTGTCACTTCCCGGGCCCGGCGAGCCGCGCCGCGGGATCCTCGACACCTACACCAAGGAGCACTCCGCCGAGTACCAGGCTCAGGCGATCATCGATCTCGCCCGCACGCTGCGCGAGAAGGCCGGCCCCCTGGCGAAGGTCCGCTCGATCGTCCTGCACACCAGCCACCACACCCACCACGTCATCGGCTCCGGCTCCGGCGACCCGCAGAAGTACGATCCGGCCGCCGGCCGCGAGACCCTCGACCACTCGGTGCCCTACATCTTCGCCGTCGCACTGGAGGACGGCGGCTGGCACCACGAGCGCTCGTACGCCCCCGAGCGCGCCCGGCGGCCCGCCACGGTCGAGCTGTGGCGGAAGATCTCCACCGTCGAGGACCCCGAATGGACCCGGCGCTACCACGACCCGGACCCGTCCCGCCGGGCCTTCGGCGGCCGTGCCGTGATCACCTTCGAGGACGGCACCGTCGTCGAGGACCAGCTCGCCGTCGCCGACGCGCACCCCGCCGGAGCCCGCCCGTTCGACCGGTCCGGCTACACCGCCAAGTTCCGCACGCTGACCGAGGGGATCGTCAGCGGCGCGGCCCAGGAGCACTTCCTGCGGGCCGCGGACCGGCTGGCGGAGCTGGGCACCGCCGACCTGGCCGATCTCTTCCCCGCCGTCGACACCGACGCCGTCGCCACCGCCGACGCGCGCCTCCCGAAGGGCCTGTTCTGATGCTCCACACCCGCACCACCCCCGCGTCCCGTCGCCGATCGCTCTGCGAACAGCTCGCGTCCGGACGGCTGCTCAGGATCCCGGGCGCGATCAACCCGTACTCGGCCAAGCTCGTCCAGGAGGCGGGGTTCGACGCCGTGTACCTCTCGGGGGCCGTGCTCGCCGCCGACCTGGGCCTGCCCGACATCGGCCTGACCACCTCCACCGAGATCGCCGCCCGCGCCCAGCAGTTCACCCGCGTCACGGACCTGCCCGCCCTCGTAGACGCCGACACCGGCTTCGGCGAACCGATGAACGCCGCCCGTACCGTCCAGCTCATGGAGGACGCGGGGCTCGCCGGCCTCCATCTGGAGGACCAGGTCGACCCGAAGCGGTGCGGCCACCTCGACGGCAAGGGCGTCGTACCGCGCGAGGAGATGGGTCGTCGGCTCCGTGCCGCCGTCGACGCCCGCCGCGATCCCGACTTCCTCCTCATGGCCCGCACGGACGCCCGGGCCGTCGAAGGCCTCGCCGCCGCGATCGACCGCGCCAAGGCGTACGTGGACGCGGGCGCCGACGCCGTCTTTCCCGAAGCCCTCGCGGACGAAGCCGAGTTCGAGGCGTTCCGCAAGGCGGTCGACGTCCCCCTCCTCGCGAACATGACGGAATTCGGCAAGAGCCGCCTGCTCGACGCACGCACCCTGGAGAACCTCGGCTACAACATCGCCCTGTACCCCGTCACCCTCTTCCGCCTCGCCATGGGCGCCGTCGAGGACGGCCTGCGCACCCTCGCCGCCGAGGGCACCCAGGAGTCACTGCTGCCCCGCATGCACACCCGCCCCGACCCGCACCGGAGGCCACCCATGACCGTCACCACGCCCGAGATCCACCGCGGTCTCACCGGCGTCGTCGTCGACACCACCGCCATCTCCACCGTCATCGAGGAGACCAACTCCCTCACCTACCGGGGCTACCCGGTCCAGGACCTGGCCGCCCGCCGCTCCTTCGAGGAGGTCGCGTACCTCCTGTGGTACGGCGAACTCCCGGACGCGGACCAACTGCGCGAGTTCCAGGCCCGCGAGCGCGCCCTGCGCCCCCTGGACCGGACCACCACCGAACTGCTCGCCCGGCTGCCCGAGACCTGCCACCCGATGGACGTCCTGCGCACCGCCGTCAGTGTCTTCGGCTCGCAGGACCCCACCGAGGACGACGGAAGCGCCGAGGCCAACCGCACCAAATCCCTCGCACTGCTCGCGAAATTGCCGGTCGTGGTCGCGGCGGACCACCGCCGACGGCACGGGCTCGCCGCCGTCCAGCCCGACCCGTCGCTCGGATACGCCGAGAACTTCTTCCGGATGTGCTTCGGCGAAGTGCCGGCCCCTGAGGTCGTCCGGTGCTTCGAGATCTCGCTCATCCTGTACGCGGAGCACAGCTTCAACGCCTCGACCTTCACCGCGCGGGTGGTCACCTCCACCCTCTCCGACCTCTACAGCGCGGTCACCGCGGCCATCGGCGCCCTCAAGGGTCCGCTCCACGGCGGCGCCAACGAGGCCGTGATGCACATGCTCGGCGAGATCGGCGACCCGGAGCGGGCCGGGGAGTGGCTGGACGAGGCGCTGGCCGCCCGCAGGAAGATCATGGGCTTCGGGCACCGCGTCTACCGGAACGGCGACTCCCGCGTACCGATCATGCAGGAGGCCACCGACCGCCTCGTCGCCCGGGCCGCCGACCCCGACACGACCCGGCTCGCCACCCTGCACGCCGCGCTCCGGCACGCCATGATCAGTCGCACGGGCATCCACCCGAACCTCGACTACCCCGCCGGGCTGGCGTACCACCTGATGGGGTTCGACATCCCGGCCTTCACCCCGCTCTTCGTGATGAGCCGGATCACCGGCTGGACGGCCCACATCACCGAACAACTGGAGCACAACGCCCTGATCCGCCCCCTCGGCTCCTACACCGGCCCCGCCACCCGCCGCCTCCCGGCCTGATCGGCCGGACACCACCCCCTGGGCCGTCCGCGGCACCGCGTCAGGCGTCGCGGCGCCAGGGGATCTCGGCCCACACCTGCTTGCCGCCACTGAGCGGCACCGAGCCCCAGGCCGCCGTCACCGCGTCGACGATGAGGAGCCCGCGGCCACCGGTCGACTCCCAGCTCACCCAGAGCGGCTTGACGGGGCTGCGCGGCGACGCGTCGTTCACGGCGATCCGCAGCCGGTCCGCCGACAGGGTCAGATCCATCCCCACCTCGCCCTGCGTGTGCGCGATGGCATTGGTGACCAGCTCGGACACGACCAGCAGGGCTTCGTCGAGCTGGTCCACCACTCCCCAGGACCGCAGGGTGCGCGCCGTGAAGCGGCGCGCGTGCAGGACCGCGTCGGGCAGCCGCCACACCGTCCAGTGGCTCCGTCTCGGCCGGTCGCCCTGGCCGTCGTAGCGCAGCAACAGCAACGCCACGTCGTCGTCGCGCCGGCCCACACCGCCGACCAACTCGTCGGCGACCGCTCCGACATCGACCGGGTCGGCCGCCGCGACCACGTCGCACACCCGTCGCATGCCCTCGTCCAGCGGTAGCCTCGCGGACTCGACCATGCCGTCCGTCAGCAGCACGAGCAGGGTGCCGGGGGCCAGCCCCACCTCGGTCATGGGGAATTCGGCTTCCGCGAGCACCCCCAGGGGAGGCCCGCCCTCGACCGCGACCTCCTCGGCGACGCCGTCGGGATGACGCAGGATCGGCGGCAGATGGCCGGCCCGGACGATCCTGGCGATGCCCTCCTCCATGTCCAGGTCCACGTACCCACAGGTGGCGAAGAGGTCGGTCTCCATCCCGACGAGCAGCCGGTTGGCCCGCGCGACCACCACATCGGGCGGGTGGCCCTCCACCGCGTAGGCCCTGACCGCCGTACGCATCTGGCCCATGATGGTGGCGGCTCCCGCGCTGTGCCCCTGGACGTCCCCGATCACGAAGGCCACATGACCGTCGCGAAGCGGAATGACGTCGTACCAGTCGCCGCCGACCTCGAGTCCGGCGGTCGCGGGCAGGTAGCGGGCGACAGCGATCCCGCCCGGCAGCTCCGGGAGCTTACGGGGCAGCAGACTGCGCTGGAGCATGGTGGCGAGTTCGTGGCCCGCGTCCAGCGCGTGGGCGCGCACCAGCGCCTGCCCGACCAGCCCCGCGGCCGCGGTCAGCAGCGACCGCTCCTCCGGACCGAACCGGTGCTCCGCGTCCCACCCCACCAGACACACCCCGACCATCCGGCCGTCGGCGGGCAGCGGCAGCACCGCGAGACCACCGGGCCCGACGCCCAGCAGTCCGGGTTCCAGATCCGCCCCCGGCGGCCACAGGCTCAGATGCCCCCCGCGCAGGGCGCTCTGCAGGGTGGGCAGGCCGCTCCGTGCGACGTCGGGCCACTCCGACCGCCACTCCGAGCGCCAGACCTCGGGCCAGGCATCGGGCTCCGGCGGATCGAGGGAGGTGACGATGAGCCGCTCCGGCTCCAGTTCGCCGACGGCGACCCGGGAGGCGCCCAGCGGCTCGCGCAGGGCGGCGACCGCCAGCCGGCTGACCTCCCGGACGGTCGCCGCTCCCGCCAGGGTCGCCGACAGCCGCTGCACGAGGGAGACCTCGTCGGCGCTGGGGCGCAGATACGTGGCATCGGCCACCACGCCCAGGACACGCTGCGGGGTGCCCTCGGAGTCCACCTCGACGCGGCAACGCAGCCCCAGCCAACGCAGCTCGCCGTTCGGCCGGCGGATCCGGAACGCCAGCTGCTGTCCGGCGGCGGCCAGCCGGTTCGGCTCCACGATCGCCATCAGCGCGGGCATGTCGTCGGGAACGGCACAGGCGAGCACGGTCTCCACCTGCCCGTCGAACTGATCGGGGGGCAGACCGAGCAGCTCCAGCACATGGGTGTGGGCCTGCATACGACCGGTGCTCAGTTCCAGGATGAACGCGCCGCCCTGGTCGGGCACCAGCGACTGGCCCAGATGGGACTGCGGGGCCTTGCGGCCGGCGAAGCGGGCGGCGACCGATTCGAGTCCCGTGGCCACCTGGTCGGCGTACAGCTCCAGCAGGCTGCGGTCGTCGGCGCTGAAGCCGCCGTCCCCGGCCTGCCCGGCGACGACCAGGCACCCGAGCTCCATGTCGTCGTATCCCAGGGGCAGCGCGCCCAGCGAGATCCGGGCCGGTGAGTTGGGGGCACTGTTCCCCACCCGGGTGGGGAAGTGGTGGGGGTCCTCCTCGATGAACGTGGCGAGTTCCTTGGGCGCCAGCCACAGCGGGCGGCCGGAGCGGAAGGCATTGGCGGCGGGCGAATGGCCGGCCACGGCGAGGATCGCCGGCAGCCCGTAGAGGACGCCGCGGTTACCGGTCAGCTCGGCCAGATGGAGTTCCCTGCCCTGGTCGGCGATCACGTAGACAGCGGCGAGCTCGGCCCCGCAGAAGGAGAAGCGATGGCTGGTCACTGTGCGTATCACCTCCTGCCGAGGGCATCTCGCCGACCGGCCTCTCTCCATGCTGTCGCGTCCTGGACCGTCCGGGCGAGTCCACGGGTACTACGTCGGCCCTCCGGTCGGCCGTGGCTCCTCGTCCTGGCACCGGTCGACGAGGACGACCGCCACGTCGTCGGCCAGGCGGTTCCGGGTGTGGCGCAGCAATGCCTGGTGCAGGCCCTTCAAGAACGCCTCCCGGGTGTGGTCGTGCATGGTCACCATGGCCTCGGCCAGGTCGAAGAAGGTCTTGTCCCCGTCGCGGGCCTCGATGACACCGTCGGTGTACAACAGCAGCCGATCCCCGGGTACGAACGGATAGCGGTCCGTCCGCCCGGGAGGACCGCCGAGAAATTCCTCGAGCCCGAGCGGCGGCAGGGGGGCGGTGGGCATCAGGGACCGGACGGCTCCGTCGTGCAGCAGCAGCGCGGGCGGATGGCCCCGGTTGATCATCTCGATGTGCCGGCCGTCGGGGATCTGGGCCACGAGCGCGGTGACGAACCCCTCCACGAGGGCTTCCGCACCACCGGCCGCACCCGACACGGCGGCGTCCCGGTGCAGGGCCGCTCCGCACCGGTCGACGACCTCCACCAGGTCGGCCTCGTAGTGCACGGCCTCCCGGAACGCGCCCAGCACGATCGCGGCGGCCCGGACCGCGGGCAGTCCCTTGCCCCGGACGTCCCCGACGATCATCCGGACCCCGTACCGGGTCTGGACCACGTCGTACAGATCGCCACCGATCTGCGCGCCGGTCTCGGCCGCCAGGTACATGCTGGCCGCCCGTACGGAGTGCAGCCGGTCCGGCACCGGCCGCAGGACGACCTCCTGGGCGGCCGTGGCGATCCGGCGGACCTGGTTGAGCTCGTTCTCCGTGCGGGTGCGCGCGGAGCGGCTCGTCAGGAAGCTCGCCACCGAGACCAGGAACAGGGCGAGGAAGTTCGTGTAGACCTGCTGGGTTCCCCAGGCACTGTTGTAGCTGGCGGTGGTCACGCTGACACCGACGGCCACCCCCGCCGCCGCGAGGGTGCCCTTGGGGCCCATCGTCACGGCCGCCAGAGCGGGTGTCGCGACCAACAGGGGGCCGGTGTACAGGACGTGCAGGGGCGTGAACTCGACGAGGAGCACCAGCAGGGCGATCGCGAAGGGCACGCACTCCGCCAAGACGAAAAGGACCTGGTGGTGGCCGTCGGCTCGCGGTCCAGGAGGCGAGCGCAAGGGCGCTCTCATGACTACAGACTGCCTTGCCCGGACCCGAGGCCGCCACTCCGGTCCACCGCTCCCGTGGACCCCCGGCCCCGGCCGCAGGCCTCCGCTCGCGCAGTGCGACGGATCTCGCCGGGGGCTCAGCCACGGACCGGTGTGAGGACCACGAAGTCGGCGTTCGCCGGGTCGAGGCAGACGGCGAGCCGGCCGACGCCTTCCGCGTCCTGCGGACCCATCTGCACACTCCCGCCGTTCTCGGTGACCGCGGCGACCGCGGCATCGCAGTCGCCGACGGCGAAGACGGGATGCCAGTACGGCCGCCCGTGCGCGAGGGCCAGGTGCTCCGCCGGGAGCTCCATGAGGCCACCGTGCATCCGCTCCTCGGGAAGTCCGGCGGGAGTGATGAGGGCGTACGTGCCGCCGCCGCCGGGCAGCGCCATGTCGCTGAACCGCCAGCCGAAGACGCCGCCGTAGAACTCCTTCGCGGCGGCGGCGTCCGTCGTGTACAGCTCGGTCCAGCACAGCGAGCCCGGCGCGTCCACCAGCTCGACGCCCTTGTTCCTGCCCGGCTGCCAGACGGCGAACTGTCCCCCCAGGGGGTCGCTGTACTGCGCCATCCGGCCCCACTCGTCGAGGTCCCGCGGAGCCACCCGAACGGTGCCGCCCGCGCGTTCCACCGCCTGGGTGGTGGTGTCCGCGTCGGTGACGCTGTGATAGATCATCCAGGCCGGGCGGGCGCCCTCCTCGGTGAGCTTGCCGAGCCCGGCGACGACCTTTCCGTCCTTCCGGAACATCCCGCCTTCCACGTCCTCGCCCTCGCCCATGGACTCGTAGTCCCAGCCGAGCACGGCGCCGTAGAAAGCCGCGGCCGCGCGGACGTCGGGCACGCCGAGGTCGAGCCAGCAGGGGGAGCCGGGGACGAAGTCAGTGGTGATCATGGGGTGGCCTTTCGCGGGTCCGGTACCGCCTCAGCCTGGCACCGGACCCTGCCCCTCGCGCGTCGACCGTGCGCGCGGGCGCCGCCCTCGGCCGGCGACCAGGACGCGCGCTGTCACGGCCCGGTGCGGCGCCTGCGCAGGACCGCTGTCCCGGCCAGGGCCGTCACCGCCGCGAGGAACGCGGCCGACAAGCCGTAGAGCATCGGGGCACCCACATGGAGCCGGTCCGGCGTGACGGCGCCGGCGGCGACGACGGCGGCGGGCGGTGCCGCGGGCGGCGACGCCGGGGGAGCCAGTGATCCGACCGGGTCCACATGTCCCGCCGCGGCGAATCCCCAGTCCAGCAGGGACCGCGCCTCCTCGTACACGGCGTTCGCACCGCCCCGCTGCGGGTTCATCACCGTCGCCAGCAGGGTACGGCCGTCCCGACGGGCGGCCGCGATCAGCGTGAAACCCGCCTGGGAGGTGTAGCCGTTCTTGACACCGATGATCCCCGGATACCGGCCCAGCCCGTCCTGACCGGTCACCAGCCGGTTGGTGTTCTCGATCCCGTACGTCCAGGTGGGACTGCCGTCGGTGTGGGTGCCGCCGGGGAATTGGGCGTCGGCGGTCGCCGCGTACTCGGCGAAGGCGGGGTCGGCGAGACCCGTACGGCCGAAGACGGCGAGATCGTAGGCCGAGGAGGCCTGGCCCTCCGCGTCGAAGCCGTCCGGGGAGACCACGGTCGTGTCCCGCGCGCCCAGGGCGGGGGCCTTGGCCTGCATCTGCGCCGACGTGACGTCCCAGCCGCCGTTCATCGCGGCCAGAACGTGCACGGCGTCGTTGCCCGAGCTGAGGAAGACGCCCCGCCACAGGTCGGCCACCCGGTAGGTGTGATCGGCGGTGAGACCGACCGTGCTGCTCCCCTCCGGTACCTCGTCCAGCTCGGCGTCGGTGACCGTGTGCCGGCCCGATCCGGGCAGGTGGGGCAGTGCGGTGAGGGCGAAGAGGGTCTTGAGGGTGCTGGCCGGGGGCAGCCGGCGGTGTGCGTCGTGGGCCGCGAGCACCGCACCCGTACCGACGTCCGCCACCAGCCACGACAGGGCGGACACGTCGTCCGGCAGCGCGGGCGCCCCCTGCCGCGCCCGGACATGGGTCCCGGGCCGGTGCAACAGCGAAGCGTCGACGGACGAGGCGGGTCGGGGCGGCAGCGGCTCGGCGTGCGTGGTGCCCGCGGCCGTCGGCACGAGGAGGGCCGACGCGCCGATGGCCAGAGCTGCCGCGCCCGCGCCGGTTCTGCGCCCTGAGGATCTGATGCTCATTCATCCAGCGTAGAAATGCAGCGGGTCGCGCGCAGCGAGGCGTACGCCGACCGGCGGTAGGCCGGATGCGTGCGGAAGGGACACCCTAGGCCTGGAAGGCCTTCCGTAGGAGCTCACCGAACTCGGCGGGGTGCGTCGTCAGTCCCGTGTGTCCGCCGGGGAAGTGCCGCAGTTCCGTGCCGAGGCGCTCGGCCAGGAAAGCCGCCGGACGGTAGGGCAGTTCGCCGCGGGAGTCCTGGCCGCAGGCGAGCACGAGCCGCTCCGACAGGGCCTCCAGCCGGCCGACGTCCGGGACGTAGGACATGAAGGCGGGGACGATACGGCCGACGAAGTACGGCAGGTCGGCCATCGTCCGCTCGGCTCGCGCCGCCGCCTGGGGCGGAAGGGCGACCTGGGCCGGCGGCCCGGGGGTGTCCCCGGCCTTCCGCAGGCCGGCGGCGAACACGGCCATCGCCGGCATGAGCCCCTGGGTGCGGAGCGTCTCCCCCACACGTGCGAGGAGCGCCCGGTGCTCGAGGACGTCCGGGAGGACCTCCACCCGCAGCGGCGCCCGGCCGGCCGCCGCTGACCGGCCGGGCGCCGCTCACCGGCCGTCCGTGGACGGGATGAGAGCGCGGCCGGTCGGGGCGGCCGCGCCGGGTCAGACGATGTCTTCGGCGATCTCCGCCTGCTCGCGGGCGTTGCCGTAGGCCGAGGGGGTGCCGTACGAGCGGCGTGCGACGTACCACCAGACGCTGGCCAGGACCAGAACCACCGCCAGGGCGATCACGGCGTAGTTCATCGAGTCGATGGTGACGGGGGACTTCTGGGGCAGGCAGAAGAGGACGGTGACGAGCCCCACCCAGACGACGGCGATCCAGCCGATCGGCTTGCTCCAGCGGCCCAGGTTCCAGGGGCCGGGCTCGAAGCGGTTGCCGGCGCGCAGGCGCAGGTAGATCGGGATGGCGTAGGCCGGGGTGATGCCGATGACGTTGATGGCGGTCACGGCCCCGTAGGCGGTGGCGGAGTACAGGGAGGGGAGGGCCAGTACGCCGGCGACGACGACGGAGAGCCAGACGGCCGGTACCGGGGTCTGGGTCCGGCCGCTGACCTTGCGCCACAGGGCCGATCCGGGGAGCGCGTTGTCACGGCTGAACGCGAAGACCATCCGGCTCGCGGCGGCGACCTCGGCGTTGCCGCAGAAGAGCTGCGCGACGATGACGACGAGGAGCAGGACGGTGGCGCCGCCGGAGCCCAGTGCGTCGATGAAGATCTGGGCGGGCGGGACGCCGGTGGCGCTGCCCTGGACCGCCGCGTAGTCCTGGATGGCGAAGGTGAGGCCGGCGAGCAGGGCGAAACCTGCGATCCAGGAGACCCAGATGGCGCGGACGATGCCCTTGGCGGCGGAGACGGAAGCGTCCCTGGTCTCCTCCGAGAGGTGCGCGGAGGCGTCGTAGCCGGAGAAGGTGTACTGGGCGAGCAGCAGGCCGACCGCCGCCACGTAGAACGGGTTGGCCCAGCCGGTGTCGTTGACGAACTCGGTGAAGACGAACGAGGCCGACTGGTGGTGGTCGGGGATGAAGGCCAGGGCGCCGACGATCACGGCGACACCGCCCAGGTGCCACCAGACGCTGATGGAGTTGAGCACGCTGACGAGGCGGACCCCGAAGAGGTTGAGCGCGGCGTGCAGCAACAGGATGCACAGGAAGATCAGGAACGTCGAGCCGGGGGTGGGCACGAACCCGAAGCGGAGGTTGAGGAAGGCGCCGGTGAACAGGGCGGCGCCGTAGTCGATGCCGGCGATGGCGCCGAGCAGGCCCAGCAGGTTCAGCCAGCCCGTGTACCAGCCCCAGCGGCGGCCGCCGAGCCGGTCGGCCATGTAGTAGAGCGCGCCGGAGGTGGGGTAGGCGCTGGTCACCTCGGCCAGGGCGAGACCCACGCAGAGGACGAAGAGGCCTACGCCGATCCAGCCCCACAGCATCACGGCCGGGCCGCCGGAGCCCATGCCGAAGCCGTACAGCGTCATGCATCCGGAGAGGACGGATATGACGGAGAAGCTGATGGCGAAGTTTCCGAATCCGCCCATCCGGCGGGCGAGGACGGGCTGGTAGCCGAGCTCCCTGAGGCGCTGTTCCTCGTCCTGCTGGGGTGGGGCCTTACGGTCCTGGCGGGCTGCCCAATCGGTTCTGGACACGGCGGTACCTCCGGGGGTCTGTGGAGCACGGGGACGGTGGAGCACGGGGGTGCGGGTGCGGCCTGGGTGGTGCGGGTGGAGCGAGCGGTCGGCGCCGTGGGGGAGGCGGCGGGGGTCAGTTCCGGCCGGCCAGGCTTCGGGACCTGGCCTGCAGGAACACCTCCTCGGCCAGGGCGCGGTCGGCCGGGTCACGGGTCCGGTGGGCCCACGGCAGGGTGGTCCAGTACGGGCCGATCGCGTCGAAGACCCGGGCCGCCTCGTCGAACTGGAGGGCTCCCCACAGGGCGTGGGCGAGCTGGTTCAGGTCGAGCGGGGAGGCGCGCGGCAGATCGGCGTGGTGGAACCAGGTGTCCAGGGCGTGCAGTGCGTCGCGGACGGCGTCCTCGGCGACCCAGTGCAGGTCCAGGGCCCGCTCCTGGCCGCGTTCGCGGCGGTAGCGTTCGACCCGTACGTAGAGCGGCAGGACGTGCACGGCGGATCCCGGGGGTGCGGAACCGGCCGCCCAGTGGACGAAGTTGGCGGCCTCGGAGAGCGGGCCGGGCGTGCCCGCGTACACGAACTGGAGCATGCGGTGGTAGGCCTCGCGGTTGTGCGGGTCGCGCTTGTCGACCTCCGCGAGGATCCCCCAGGGACCGGGGGGCAGCATCGGGCCCGGTGGCGGCACCCGGTGCTCGGCCATCTGGCGCTCCTCGTCGAGGAGGGCGAGGGCGAGCAGGCAGACCCAGGGCACGGGGTCGGCGGGGCTGATGCGGGCGGCCTCCCGGCAGGTCGACCACGCTTCCTGCCACAGCTCGCCGGTGCGGGGGTGTCCGGCGCGGTGGGCGCGGACCGCCCGTTCGACGCAGACGCGCGTGTGCATCACGAGTGCGGCGACACTGTGCGGTTCCTCGGCCCGCCAGGCCTGAACCACGTCGGAACCGGCGGCGACGGCGGCGAGCACCTGGGTGCGCTGGGTCCACAGGCCCCAGTCGTCGGTGCGTTCGAGTAAGCGCGCCATGGAGACCCAACGGCCGGTGCGCAGGTCCTGGGAGGCGGAACGCAGCTCCTTGTCGTGGCCGGCCGGGTGGTAGACGGGCCGGAAATCGCTGCCCGCCATCACCTCGTCCCGGTCGACGGGCGGCGGCGGCCCGGGTGGGCGCGTCCTGCGGTGGTCGTGATCATCAGTCCTCGGATCGCATGGAAGGTGGGTCCATCCGGCCGCCGGCTGCCGCGATGCAGCCGTGCCCGGTGCCAGGGATGCGTGAACCATGCGAGAACTGTTCGTCGAACCCCCGCCGTTGACCCACGGTCGATGTCGCTGCCCGTTGATCGGCGATCACTATATGGCGATCAGGAGCATACGCATCCAGATCCTTGTTCGAACGTAAGTATCAAGCCACGATCGACATATGAAGATGCGTCAGTGGCGAGCGGCGGCCCTTGGGCGGATCTTGACGGGCGGGGTCGGCTGGGGAAGGCTTCCGACCGACGTTCGATCAAGGCGACACCAGGGACGGAGTGGTGATGACGGGCCCGGTGCTCGCTGTCGATCAAGGCACCTCGGGGACCAAGGCGCTGGTCGTCTGTCCGATACGTGGAGTCATAGGCTCCGGATCCGCCCCCGTACGGCCCCGCTACCTGCCGGGTGGCCGGGTCGAGGTCACCCCCGGCGAACTGCTGGACTCGGTCGTCGACGCCGGGCGCGCCGCACTGGCGGCGGCGGGCGAGCCCGTGGTGGCGGTGGGCCTCGCCAACCAGGGCGAGACCGTTCTCGCCTGGGACCCGGCGACCGGCGCACCACTGACCGACGCGATCGTCTGGCAGGACCGGCGCGCCGAAGGGCTCTGCACCGAACTGGCCGCCCACGCCGCCTCTTTGCGGGAGACGACCGGCCTGCCGCTCGACCCGTACTTCGCCGCCCCCAAGATGGCCTGGATACGCCGCCACCTGACCCGGCGCGGCGTCGTGACGACCAGCGACGCATGGCTCGTGCACCGCCTCACCGGCGCGTTCGTCACCGACGCGGCGACCGCCGGCCGCACCCAGCTGCTCGACCTCGACACCACCCGTTGGTCGGACGCGGCACTCGACGCCTTCGGCCTCGCCGGTGAGCGGCTGCCCGAGGTCGTCGACGCCGACACCCACGTCGGCACCACCACCGCCTTCGGTCCCGCACTGCCGCTGACCGGGCTGCTCGTGGACCAGCAGGCCGCCCTCCTCGCCCAGAGCGTCACCGAGCCCGGCACCGCCAAATGCACCTACGGAACCGGCGCGTTCCTGCTCGCGCAGACCGGCCCACGCCCCCTGCGCAGCACCTCCGGACTGGTCGGCTGTGTCGCCTGGCGGCTCGCCGGCCGGACCAGCTACTGCCTGGACGGGCAGGTGTACACGGCCGCCTCCGCCGTGCGCTGGCTCACCGATCTCGGGGTGATCTCCGGTGCCGCGGACATCGACACCGTGGGCGGGAGCGTCCCGGACGCCGGCGGTGTCACCTTCGTCCCGGCGCTCGCCGGGCTCGCCGCCCCGTGGTGGCGGGGCGACCTGCGGGGCTCGGTCACCGGCCTGGGCCTCGACACCACCGCCGGGCATCTCGTACGCGCCCTGTGCGACGGCGTCGCCGCCCAGGTGGCGGAGCTCGCCGACGCGGTCGCCGCCGACCTGGGCGCCCCGCTCGCCGCCCTGCGCGTCGACGGCGGCCTGACCCGCTCCGCGCTGCTCATGCAGGCCCAGGCCGACCTGCTCGGCATCCCCGTGGAGGTGTCGGCGCTGCCGGACATCACCGCGCTCGGCGTCGGCGCCGTCGCCCGACTCGGGCTCGATCCCTCGCTCACCGTCGCCGAGGCCGTCCCGGAGTGGAAGCCTTCCGCCGTATACGAGCCGCGGGCCGGCGCGGCGCAGGCGGCGGAACGCCGCGCACGGTTCCGCGCGGCGGTCTCGGCCCTGCTCGGCGACGCACCGGCATGACCGAAACCACCGCTCCCACCGCGACCACGGTCACCACCGGCGGCGCCCTGCCCGGCGGGGTGTACGACGCGACGGTCGTCGGCGCCGGCGTGGTGGGCACGGCGATCGCCCGCGAACTGGCCCGGCTCCCGCTGCGGATCGCCCTGGTCGACGCGTCCGACGACGTCGGCGACGGCACCTCGAAGGCCAACACCGCCATCCTGCACACCGGTTTCGACGCGGTGCCCGGCTCCCTGGAGTCCCGGCTCGTCCGGGAGGGCCACCTACGGCTCTCCGCGTACGCCGCAGGGACCGGCATCCCGGTGGAGCCGCTCGGTGCGCTCCTCGTCGCCTGGGACGCGGAGCAGCGGGCCGCGCTGCCGGGGCTCGCGGAGAAGGCCGTACGCAACGGCTACCGCTCGGCCCGGATCATCCCGGCCGAGGAGGTGCGGGCCCGCGAGCCGGAGCTCGGACCCGGGGCACTGGGAGCGCTCGACGTGCCGGGGGAGTCCCTCATCTGTCCCTGGACGACCACGCTCGCGTACGCGACGCAGGCCGTGCGCGCGGGTGTCGAACTCCACCTCAACTGCCGCGTACGGGGCATCACGTCGGGCGAGCCGCATACCGTGGCCACGAGTCGGGGCCCGCTGCGCACCCGGTACCTGGTCAACGCGGCCGGGCTGTACGCCGACGAGATCGACCGGCTCCTCGGCCACGCGGACTTCACCGTGACGCCCCGGCGCGGCCAGCTGATCGTCTTCGACGAGCTCGCCCGCGGCCTCGTACGGCACATCCTGCTGCCCGTGCCGGGCGCCCTGGGCAAGGGGGTCCTGGTGTCGCCGACGGTGTACGGGAACGTGATGCTCGGGCCGACCGCCGAGGACCTCGACGACAAGACGGACACGGGATCGACCGCCGAGGGACTCGCGCTGCTGCGGGAGAAGGGTCGACGGATCCTGCCGGCCCTCCTGGAGGAGGAGGTCACCGCCGTCTACGCCGGTCTGCGGGCCGCCACCGGGGACGACGACTACGCGATCCGGGCCCACCCCGCGCAGCGGTACGTCACCGTGGGCGGGATCCGCTCGACGGGGCTGAGCGCCTCGATGGCGATCGCCGCGTATGTGGTGGAACTGCTCGCCGACAGCGGCCTGCCGGTGGCGGGGGCCCGGGAACTGGAGCCGGTGCGCATGCCGAACCTGGGCGAGGCGTTCCCGCGCCCGTACCGCGACGCCGAGTTGATCGCACGGGACCCGGAGTACGGCCGGATCGTCTGCCACTGCGAGCGCGTCACCCGTGGGGAGATCCGCGACGCGCTGGCCTCGACCGTCCCGCCCGGTTCACCGGACGGCCTGCGGCGGCGCACCCGGGCCCGGGGCGGCCGTTGCCAGGGCTTCCATTGCGGAGCCGCCGTCCGCGCTCTGTTCGAGCAGGCCCGGCGGTGAGCCACGACCGGACGGTCGACGTCCTGGTCGTCGGCGCCGGCCCCGCCGGGCTGGCCCTGGCGGCCCGCCTCGCGGGTGCGGGCGCCGGGCACGTCGAGGTCCTGGAGCGCGAGCAGGACGCGGGCGGCGTGCCGCGCCACTGCCACCACGGCGGGTTCGGCGGGCCGGTACGCCCCTGGCTCACCGGACCGGCGTACGCGCGAAGGGCCGCGCAGGCGGCGACGGCCGCCGGGGCGACGGTCCGTACCGGCGTCAGCGCCACCGGCTGGGCCGGACCGCTGACCCTGGAGACCACGAGCCCGGCGGGCCTCGAGCGGATCACCGCCCGCGCCGTCGTCCTCGCCACGGGCGCCCGCGAACGCCCGCGCAGCGCCCGGCTGGTGCCCGGCTCCCGCCCCGCGGGCGTGCTGACCACCGGGGAACTGCAACAGTCGGTCCACCTGTACGGCCAGGCCATCGGCCGGCGGGCCGTCGTGGTGGGCGCCGAGCCGGTGGCCCGCCACGCGGTACGCACGCTGCGCCGGGCGGGAGCGGAGGTGGTGGCCGTGGTCACCGAGCGCCCGCGCGGCGCCGCCGTACCGGGAGTTCCGCTGCTCACGGCCACGACGGTGGGCGAACTACGCGGCCGGGGCCGCCTGTCGGGCGTGGTCGTGCGCCACGCGGACGGCCGCACCGGGGTCCTCGCGTGCGACACGGTGGTCTTCACCGGCGACTGGATCCCCGACCACGAGCTGGCGCGCCGCGGCGGCATCGCCGTGGACCCCGGCACCCGCGGCCCCGCTGTGGACGCCTCCTTCCGTACGTCGGTGCCCGGGGTCTTCGCGGTGGGCAATGCCCTCCACGGTGTCGAGCGGGCCGCCACGGCGGCCGCGGAGGGCGCAGCTGCGGCGGCTCCGGTCCTCGCCCGCCTTTCGGGTGCGCCGTGGCCGGAGGCAGGCCCACCGCTGGTCGTCCGGGCCCCGCTGCTGTGGGTCATGCCGAACCGGCTCACGGACCTCACGGACCTCGCGGGGCGGCCGTTGCTGCTGCGGTCGGGGGAGCCGTTGACCGCCCCGGTGCTGACGGCCGCCCAGGACGGCCGGCTGCTCTGGCGACGGAGGTTCCCGGTCCGGACGACCCCGTCGCGGTCGCTGCGGCTCGCGCCGGGGTGGACGGACCGGGTCGACCGGTCGGGCGGTCCGGTCGTGCTGGCCATCGGCTGACGGCGCCGCTCCCCGAGCCCGGAGGGTAACTCCGCGCGCACTCTTGACTACGGTGTGTAAATGGATCGATACTCTGTGTCACGATCTTGGTCGCTCACTACGTCACCTACGGGGTCACGCCCCGTCAGGAGGTACCGACGTGCCGTTTTCCGTCCCAGGACTGGCCGACGACCTGGCCCCCGATCTCCTGGACCGTTGGAACAAGGAGATCGATCGCCAGTTCAGGAGCCTCGAACCTGATCTGGGGAGCAAGTACTTCACTCTGGAACCCGACGATCCGGCCGCCGAGCGCGTGGCCGTCACCTGGTTCGGCCATCCGGCCGAGCCGGAGTTCTGCTTCGACGCCGAGACGGCCCGCGCCTTGTCCGACTGGGGCGTACGCGGCCGCCGCGCCCTGCACAACGAGTACTGCGAGTACGCGGTCATCAGCGCGGTCGACACCGAGGGACGGATGCGCCCCAAGCGGGTGCAGGTCACCACGGAGCTCCCCGAGTACTACCTGATGCTCGCCGAGCACGATCCGGCCCGCCTCCGGGAGATCGTCACGGCGACGCTCGCGACCGAGCCGCCACGCTGGCAGGAACTCTACGGACCGGCCGTCGCGGACCCGAACCTGCTCTCCCCGGCCCAGCGCCGCGTGGCCTTCGCCCGCCACCTGACCGGCCACGGACAGCACCGCGACCTGATCGACGCCGATGTCCCGGCCGCCCCGGCCGGCTCGCTCAACGCGGTCAACGCCCTCTTCATGGCCCATCCCATCAACGGGCTGGACGACCTGATCTACATCGTGATGTTCGGCGCGCAGCCCTACGCCCGGCGCAATGCCGCGGGCGGCTTCGAACCGGCCGGACGGGACCAGATCTTCCGCCGACAACCCGGGCTCGAAGCCCTCTCCTGCCGCCACGCGGACCCGGCCGCCGCACTGGCCGCGGCGGACGCCGCCTTCCAGGGCCGGACCGTGTCCTTCGCCGATCCGCTGGGCATGTACATCCAGCAGTTCACCTCGGAGGTCTTCCTCTTCGAGGGCGGACCCGTTCCGGACCCGTGGATCCGCCTGGGGCGCGGCCGACAGGGGCTGCACCAACGCCTGGAGTTCGGCCCGCCGGACGACGACCCGCACTTCCTCGACGAGATCACCGTGGTGGAGGGCGACGCGGAGGAGCCCCTGACCGGTGGCTACCAGGTCGTCCGCCAGGTACAGGTGGGCCCGGTGGTCGCGCTCGGCGCCCCGACGCCCGTACCGCCCGGGGACCTCGTGGTCCTCCCCGACTCGCCCGGACCCATCCGCTGCCGGGACGCGCGCGTGTGCACCGACACGGTGGGGCCGTTGAAGGAGGCGTTCGACGCCGAGGCCCTGTCCGAACCGATGGGCGGCGGTCCCCGGGGCGGGAGATGAGCGTCCTCCAGGACGGGATCTACCACGGGCCCGGCAGGCGCCCGCCCGGCCATCTGGCGCTCGTCTTCCTGCGGGCCGACCCGGAGGCCGACGCCGACGCCGTCGACGGCGCGCTGCGCGAGGTGACCACGATGCTGCGCGGCCTCGCCGACGGCGTCGTGGCGGAACTGCCGGGCCACCCGGTACCCGGCGCCGAGCTGGAGTTCCTGCTCGGCTTCGGCCCGAAGGCGTTCGACATCGCCGGCGCGAAGCTCCCGTGCCCGGCCGCACTCGGCCCGCGCTTCCGGTTCCGCTCGCCCCGCCCCACCGGAGGCGGACCGCTGCTGGTCGGCGGGGGGCTGTCGTACGCCGCGGACGTCATTCGCAACGACGCCACGGAGGAGTTCTGCCTGCAGCTCACCGCGGACACCCAGCTCGCGGTCTCGCGCGGCGTCGTGGAGCTGTGGAAACTGCTGCGCGGCGCACGCACCGGCGACACCCGGGCGGCCACGCTGGAGATCGCGGGCATCCACACCGGATTCCAGCGCGATGACCGGCGCAGCTGGATCGGCTTCCACGACGGCGTGTCCAACCTGGACAGCGGTGACCGGGAACGGGTCATCAGCATCGCGGCGGCCGACGCGGGCCCGGACCCGTGGACGATCGGCGGCACCTGCCTGGTCTTCGCCCGCCTCGCCGTCGACCTCGACGGATGGCACCTCCTGCCGCGCGCGCAGCAGGAGTTCCTGGTCGGCCGGGACAAGCTCACCGGAGCCCCGCTGACCGGCCGCGACACCGAAGGGCGGCCCGTACCGGCCGCGGGCTGCCCGGTGGCCGGGACCACCGAGGTGACGCAGCCGGGCAACGAGGACTTCCTGGAGCCACGGCCCACCGCCGATCCGGTGCTGCTCACCGCCCATGTGCGGCGGGCCAACCTGACCGGCACCGCCGACCCCGACCAGAGCGGCTCGCTGCGGGTGTTCCGGCAGGGGTACGAGTTCTTCGAACCGGTCGCGACCGCCCCCGGCTTCCGGGCCGGGCTGAACTTCGTCGGCTTCCAGGACAGCCCCGAACGGGTGCTGCGCATCCTCACCCAGCGCGGCTGGCTGGGTGGCGTCAACTTCGGCGGGCAGCCCGGTCCGGACGGGCCGGCGGGCCGGCTGCTGACCGTCCGGGCGGCAGGTACGTATCTGGTCCCACCCGTACGGGACGGGGCCCCCTATCCGGGGTCCGAGGTGTTCGGCTGACCCCTCGAACACCTCGGACCTCCTCGGACCCCCTCGGACCCCTCGGACCCCTCGGACCCCTCGAACTCCTCGGAACCCGGCGAACTCCTCGGACCCCTGGATCTCCTCGGGACCCCTCGAAGGAAACGGAGACGCACAGTGATCGAACAGATCTGGCTCCATCCACCGCTCGCCTTCGCCCGGCTGGGCCCGTCCCCGGTGCCTTGCGACAACTACCGGTGGGGAATGAGCGACCTGTCGCCGGGCGGCACCGGCAAGACCGTCGTCGAACCCCGGCCCTCCCTCGACGTCGCCGAGGACGGGACCCTGACGGAGCGGGAACCGGAGGGCGACCGCGTCCGGTTCAAGGACGCAGCCGGCTTCCGCCCGCTGTGCCCCTTCTTCGAGGTGCACGGTGCGTGGACGGCCGACGGGGTACGGCACACCGGCCCGCTCACCACCGATGTGCTGGCCGCCGTCGGCATGGAACTCGCCGACCTGCGCTGGGAGGTGGACGTCGCCAACCTGAAGGCGCACCACTGCACCCTCTCGCCGGGCGACCGGATCGAGGCCGGTGCCGAGCTGGCCGGTGACGACCACCGGCGCACACCGCTGGAGGGGCGATCACCGCAGGGGGCCGACCGGCCGCTGGTCCCGGCCGGACGGCACGTACCGCTCGGGTCCGTCCAGGTGCCCAGGCCCGACGACCGGTTTCCCGAACTCCGGCTGCGTTTCACACCCGCCACCGGAGCGGTGTACGGCCCCACGAACCTTCCGACGCGCTCCCCGCGGTTCGTCCTGCCGGCCGAGCGGCTGATCCTCTCCCCGGACGCGCAATGGTGCGAGTTCACCGGAGAGGGCGATCCGCGGACCGTGCCCGGCGGGCTGTTCGCCGGCTCGCGCGAGGAGGACGGGCAGAAGAGCCTCGGCCTGGTCGACGACGTGTGCGACGGGCTGGTCACCGTCACCCTGCCGGGCGGCCTGTCGGCCCGCGCGCGGATCGTCGTCACCCCGCCCGATTTCGCACCCGACCGCAGACCCTTCACCTCTCTGGCCGACGGCCTGGCGGACCGGGTCAAACGCGGCGAGGTCCGCGATCCCGCCTACATCGCCGAGCATCCGCAACTGACCGCGCTGGAGGTGCGCGACCTGTTCGAACGGGTGCTGGAGGCCATGGACGCCGTCAACGTCGACGCGCAGAACGAGCGGGCGACCCTGGAGAACGAGAGCACCGCCGAGGAGCTCGGCCTGCCCACCGGCCCGGCCCGCGCCCGGACCTTCAGCCCGCCGGAACCCCTGCTGGGGGTGATCCTCGCGCTCACCGAACGCGGCCGCCGCCGGCACCGCCGCTTCGTCGCACTGGAGGCCCTGGAGGACATGTTCCGCGAACAGCCCGGCCTCATCGAACGGGTCATCAGGGAGCCCGGGTCCGAGGACGTCTGGTACGACCGCCGGATGCCGGTCTCGGTGCGGGGATCCGACGCCTTTCCCATGCACCTGACCCGCCGCCAGTACGACCTCCTGGTCGCCTGGGTCGGTTCGCTGCGCGAGCGCGTCCAGGAGGGGACATGAGCGTCCTGCTGCAGATCGGCCGACGGCCACCGGACCGGAAACCCGAACCGGCAGCGGAAGCGGGATCGGCGGGGGGCGCCGGGGGCGGGCCCCTCGGCCTCGCCGCCGAGACCAGGGTGTTCCGCAGCGCCCACGGCGCCCACCTGTTCGTCGCCGACGGCAGCCGGATCTACGACCTCCCGGAAGCGGCCGCGGACCGCCTCGAGCGGTGGACGGCCGCCGCGCACGACCCGGCCCAGGACGCCGCCGTCGCCGCCGGACTGGGCCTGCCGCTCTGGGGCGGGGCGGGCATGCCGCCCCCACGGATCGACGGCACCCCGGCCGCCGTACCACCGCTCGCCTCCCTGTCGCTCAACGTGATGCAGGCCTGCAACCTCAGCTGCGGCCACTGCTACGCCGACGAGGGCCGGTTCGGCGGCTCCGCCCGGGCCATGCCCCGCGAGACCGCGTTCGCCGCCGTGGACCGGCTCCTCGCGGAAGCCGCGCCGGGCGCGGCGGTGGTCGTCGGGTTCATGGGCGGCGAACCGCTGCTCGCCCGCGACCTGCTGCACGAGGTGGTCGCGCACGCGACCCGGGCCGGAGCCGCCACCGGGCACGCCGTCCGCTTCGCGCTCACCACCAACCTCACCACGGTCCGGCCCGCGGACGCGGAACTGTTCGCCGCCCACCCGTTCACCGTGGCCGTCAGCCTGGACGGCGACCGGGTCGGCCACGACGCGCTGCGCCGCGCCCCGGGTGGGGGCAGCGCGTACGACCGGCTGCGGGCCGGGCTGGAGGTGCTGGATCGGTACGGACGGCCCCGCCACCTCTCGGCCCGGGTCAGCGTGACTCCGTACACCGGGCGGTTGATCGACATCCTGGAGCACGGCATCGGCCTCGGCTTCGACGAGGTCGGCTTCTCCGCGGTGGTGAGCGCCCCGGACGCCGCGTACGAGATCGACACCGCCGCCTTCACCGGATTCCTGGAGCAGATGGTCGAGTGCGGGGAAGCGGCGCTGCGCGAACTGGCCGCGGGCCGACCGTACCCCTTCGGCAACTTCCAGACGGCGATGTACGAACTGCACACGGGCGGCCATCGCCCGTACCCCTGCGGCGCCGGCGCCGGATACCTCAGCGCCTCCGCCGAGGGCGGCCTCTACGCCTGCCACCGGCTGGTCGACGACCCGGCCTTCGCCATGGGATCGCTGGCCCAGGGACCCGACCAGGACGCCAGGGCGGCCCATTTGGCGGCCCGCCACGTGGACCGGGCCGAGCCCTGCCGGTCCTGCTGGGCCCGCTACCTGTGCGGCGGCGGCTGCTACCACGAGGTCAGCCGACGCGGCCGGACCGGCTGCGACTACATCCGCGGCTGGCTGGCCTTCTGCCTGCGCGCCTACGTCGAACTCTCCCAGGTGGCACCGGAGTTCTTCCGGCAGTCGACCGCATCCGACCTCCCGAGCGATCCGGCTGCCCTGGCCCGCTGAATCGCGCCCCTGGCCCGCGCCCCCGTCCCGTCCGGCCGAAGGAACCGCCATGAACGACCCCACCTCCGCAAGCGTCGACCTCCCCGTACCCGAGGGGAAGATCTTCCCCCGCAACCTCACCGCACGGGCCGACCACGTGGTCCGCGGCAATCCGTCCGGCTCCCGCCCGGAGAGCGGCGTCGACAACTGCTTCCCCGGCCTGGAATTCGACCAGCGCAATCTCGAGAAGGCCTTCTTCCCCGGCCTGACGGTCGACTTCCACCACGCGAGCGGATCGCGGGTGCTGGCCGTCACCGGCGGTGTCGCCGCCGCCCAGGGCATCACCGACGCCGACCTCGACACGGGAACGCCGCAGGACCCACAGCCGCTCTACCTGTGGGCCGTCTGCGGGCGCACCACCGTGGATCAGGCGGAGGAGGACGCTCCGGTGTTCCACGCGACCGAGCGCACCGGCCTGGAACTGTGGCGCCGGGTGCACGACCTGCTCCCCGGCCGGGTCGCCGTCGTCCTCGGCCGCACCCCCGGCAGCACCTCTCCGGGGGCGTTCTGGCTACCGGACGACGACGGCCTCAACGTCCGGCGGATGGCCGGCCGGAACGAGGTGGGGCGCGACGACGACGGCGTGCTGGAGTGGGCCGTGCTGATTGCCGACCGGGCCCGCTACCTCGACCCGGACGGGGTCATCGACCCCGACGTGTACCGGCCCGGCGACCTCACCCGAAGCCTCTGCGCGCCCTGGCAGTACGACTTCCGTGAATGCGGCTGCTACTACTGGGCCGCCTCGAAGCCGGACATCTCCAGCAGCTCCGACGGCGTGTACCGCAACCTCAACTTCCAGCGCCGCAACCGCGCCACCGACCCGCCCGAGCCCGACATCCCCACGATCCGGGGTCGGTCCGCGAGGGAGTTCGACCACCCCGCCCTGATCGCCAACTGGAACGTGCTGCCCGTCGTCCTCAACGGCCGCGAGGACGACAGCATGGAACTGCCGGACTGGTCCGGTCTGAAGCCCATGACGCGCGCGAAGGTGATCCACGAGCTGGAGCGGCTCGCCGTCGTCGAGCACGCGCTCTGCCTCGAATACCTCTACGCCCACTACTCCCTGAACGCCCCGGCCGTCCTCGACCCGGCCGCGCACGACCCGGCCACGCCCGAGGGGGCGCGCGTCCGGAAGATCTACGCGGCCGCCGCGGAGGTGTTCTCCGTCGCGGTGGACGAGATGCGCCACCTGAGATGGGTCAACGAGATGCTCGCCACGCTCGGCCGGCCGCTGCGGCTCGAACCGCCCCGGCCCGACACCGTCATCCAGCTCCAGACGGGCCGGCGGTTCGAGCTGAAGCCGCTCACGCCCGAGCAACTGGACTGGTTCATCGCCGTGGAGCGCCCCAGCGCGGTGACCGCCGACCCGCAGGGCATCGACGGGATGTACGTCAAGCTGCACGAGACCATCGTCCACCGCCCGGAGCTCTTCCCGGAGGCGGACCGGCTCGCGCACCTCATCAAGCTCATCATCGACGAGGGCAACGACCACTACCACCGCTTCACGGCGGTCAAGGAGCATCTCGCGGAGCTTTCCCCCGACGACTACCTCCGACCGCTGCGCACCGATCCGGACACGCCGCTGGACGTGCAGCTGGTCGAGCTGTCGGCGCTGAACTACACCATGCTGCTGGGCGCCCTGGAAGCCACCCTGAAACGGGGCGACACGGCGGGCGGTGTGCTGATCGAACAGGCCCGCCGGACGATGTTCAACCTCCACGAGCTCAACCACCTCCTGGCGTCGCACGGCGTCGCCCCCCGCTTCGCCAAGCTTCCCGCGGCGCCCGTTCCCGCCGGCGAGGGGGCGATCGCGGCGGCGTCCGGTGCCGTGTCGTTCCCCGAGTCCGGGCCCGCGCACGCGGCCGGACCGGAGCTCGGCGACGGCCAGGCCGTCCTGGCCGCGGCACGGGCCTGCGTCGCGGTACGGCAGAACATCGACGCCCTCGCGGTCGACGGGGTACGCGCGATGATGACCCGTCATCAGGCCGACACCGAAGCGCTGATCGCGGCCTTCAGCCCACGATGAGTCGCGCCGACGTCGAGATCGCCGGTTCCGGGCTGGCCGAGGTCACCTGCGCCTGGCTCCTCGCCGCACGGGGGCACCGGGTCCGGCTGCGGGCCCGCCCGGACGAGGGCCGGCGCACGCTCCTGCTCGACGCATCCACCCAGGCCCTGCTCCGGTCCCTGTGGGGCATCGCCGAGCCGGCCGAGCTGGACCTCGTCACCCATGCGCTGACCCACCGGCGGGCCCGCTGGGGCGCCACTCCGGCCGCCCCGCGCCGGGGACAGCCGGCCGTAGTGGTGGACGGGGCCCAGCTCGCGGCCCGGCTGCGCGACCGCCTCGCCGCACACCATCCGGACACCGTCGCCGAGGAATCCGGGGGAGGCCGCCTACCGCGGTGGACGGTCACGGCCGCCTCCCACCCCGACGACCAGTGGACGGCCGGCCGCCGTCGGCTGCTGGCCGGTGAAGCGGCCCTGGCACCCGGCCAGGACGACACCACCGCCCGCCTCGACTGCACCGATCTCGCCTGGCTCCACCTCACCCCGCTGGGCGACGGGAACGCCCTGCTCCAGGCCATGGTCCCGGGCCCCGCCACCCACCCCGAGAACCTGCTGGGCCGCCTGCTCGCCGCTTCCGATCTGGCTCCCCGACTCCGGTGCGCACCGACCACCGCCGTCTCGCTGCCGGCCGCCCCCCGCCTCCACCGCATTCCGGCCACCGCCCCGACAGCGGACACCCCCGGGCGGCTCCTGGTCGGCGCGGGCGCGATCCGCTACGACCCGCTCAGCGGCACCGGCACGGCCCAGGCCCTCCGGACGGCCGTGCTGGCCACGGCCGTCATCCACGCCGCGGCCACCGGCACGTCCCCGGAGGCCCTGTGCGCCCACTACGCCGCTCGCCTGCGCACGGCCTTCCGGGCCCACCTGGACACGTGCGCCCGGCTCTATCCGCAGGCCTTCCCGTCCGCCGCGTGGCACCACGAGATCGACGCCTGCCGCTGAGCGGGGGAGCGAACCGTCCGGCGCCGGGTTCCACGCGATCCCCGGCGCGCGTGGCGATCGACCCTCCACCCTGCACCGGTCCGGCTCGGTCTGCGAAAGGTGGGGCGGGACCTTGCGGGTTCTGTGCGTACACGGCGATGGCGCAGCAACTGCGCGGTGAGCAGGACCTGCTGACCGAGCGGCTGCCCGCCTCAGGGACGGCCTCACCCGCGCCGGGGCCACGGGGGTGGCCGCGGACGGCGATGCCCTGCTGGATCCCGCCACGCGCCTGAAGGCCCGTCGGCGCCGTACGTACAACGGGGCGCGCGCACGACATCCGCCCCTGTCCGGCGGAAAGGCGTACGGGCGAGGCCGTCGCGGCCGGCCTCGGAGAGTGACCGTCGGGCCGATCGACCGGAAGAGGTCCCCGGCCGGGTCCGTGGTGGCCGCGCGGGAGCACGGACGAGTCGAGCGGGCGCGCTCCCGAGACCTCTTCGTCGCCCCCGCAGGGGTGGCTCCAGGGGCGTCGCAGGAGTCGTAGACGCATTCCGTTTCCTGCCTGCCGGGAGTGAAAAACAGGGGCTGAGGCCGCCCGGTGCCCGGTGGCCAGGAAGATTTCGAGCGCCGACACGGGTCGTTCGTGGATTCCGCTTTCGACCCTGTCGGCGGTTCGGAAGGAGCTCCTGCGACAACTACCCCGTTCATCAGGAAGGTTCGCTTCGGGGGCGGTTCGCCGGTCCATCGACCAGAGGCCATGTCACGCGCCCGAATCGGTTCTTGTAGATCCGTACGAAGAGTAGGTTTCAGCCGGCGGACGTTTTCATGTCTTCCGTCTCTGCCTGACTCCGCTCGGTTGCCTGTGTACTCCTTCACACAGAATGCATTGAAGCGGGGGAGAGAGAGCCTTGAGCGAGACGATAGCCGGCAGGGTGCTCGCCATGGCCTGGCTCGATCCGGGCGTCACCGTCACCGCGGAACTCGCCGTCCGCCATGCGCCGGGGGCGGACCTGACCCGCCTCCCGGCCGCACCGGAGCACATCGCAGGCGATCAGCCGTAGCGACTTCCCGCGGGTACCGCCGATCGTGCGCCGATCCCCGGACGCCGGCCTCGAAGCGGCACCCGCGAGACCCACCTGCCGTCCCTGCTGTCCCGCACGGGCAGAACACCAGGGAAATCCCCCACCGTCTCCTAAGGAGTGACCGTGACCGCGCACACCCAAGAAGTGAACATCCAGGACCTCAAGCGCACCTGGCTGGACGAGGCGATCAGACTGGCCACGAACAGCGTGGCCAACGGCGGCGGGCCGTTCGGCGCCCTGGTCGCCAAGGACGGCGAGGTCGTCGCGCTCGGGAACAACCAGGTCACCTCCACCCTGGATCCGACCGCCCACGCCGAGGTGAGCGCGATGCGGGCCGCCTGCAAGAAGCTCGACACCTTCTCGCTCGAAGGCTGCGTCCTGGTGACCTCGTGCGAACCGTGTCCGATGTGTCTCTCCTCGGCGCTGTGGGCGCGGGTCGACCTGATCGTCTTCGCCGCCGACCGGCACGACGCCGCGGTGGCCGGTTTCGACGACCGCAAGTTCTACGACCTGTTCGAGAAGCAGCCCGCGTCGAAGTGGCCGCTGGCGATCGAGCACCTGGACCTGCCGAACCGTACGGCTCCGTTCGACGCGTGGGTGGCCAAGACCGACCGCATCGACTACTGAGTCACCGGTTCACCGGACCGACGTCGAGCGAACCGCACCGACCGCACCACTGTGGACGCCGGAACTGTCCGGCACCGCAACACCAGGTGAACGTCCACGAACAGCGGTGAACACCCCGAGAGCCGGGCGCCGGGTCGACATCGTCGTCCGCCGCCCGGTCGTCACCGGTGGCCGCACCCTTCCTCGCGCGCGTAACGGATTTCAAGGACATTTCCCTTTCTGGCAAGGAGTTCTCGTGGCGATCCAGCGGAAGCACACCATGCACCACTCGACGATCCTCGACGCCGATCCGGACACCGTCTGGGCCGAGGTGCGCAACCCCATGAACGTCGTCAAGATCGTGTCCGGTCCCGCGGTGAAGAACGTGGGCTGGGCCGAGGGCGGCACCCCCGACACCGTCCCGTCGCGGTACGACTTCACCCTCGTGTTCAACGACGGCCTCGTCCAGCAGGAGATCGCCGGCCGCAACGAGGTGGACCGGTCCTCCACCTATCGGGCCGTCGCGCCGACGATGGGCATCACCAGCTACGACGCCACGATCCGCGTCCGGCCGATCACCGATGACCCGGGCCGCAGCTACTTCGAGTGGTCGCGGGTGCTCGGGATCGCCGACGACGCCGACCCCGAGGTCGTGCAGGCGGTCATCACCATGATGGAGAACCAGACCAACTCCGTACGCGACCATTTCGCGGCCTCCTGAGCGTCGTCCCTGAACCGGTCGATGACGCGGTCCGCGGCCGCCCCCTCGCACCGCGGCCACCGGCTTCCCGAAGGCACCCGGGCTCAGCCCGGTGAGCGGGGCTCTCCAGAGGGGCTCCGACGCCGCGATCACGCCGGCCACCACAAGGTCATGCCGTTCGGGACCGGTCTTCAGGCCCTGTCCGACCATTCCCGACCGGGGCAAGGAAGGCTCGTGCCAGACGGGCCGGCCCCGATGGGAACTGCCAGGCGGGCCTTAACCCCAGCGGCTCGGATCGTGGACGGCCCGGGTCCAACGGGCCTCGAACTCTTCTCGGCCGATCACGAACGGCACCCACGCAGGGTCGTAGCGGTCCACGCACGGCGGGTTGAAGGGCCAGTCCTCCGGAGTGCTCCGGTAGGCCATTCCGTCCTCGGTCAGTTCGACCTGGCGGAGCCGACGACCATCGGGTCCGACCTCCATCAGGTAGGTCATCGGGGCGTCGTCCTCGTCCCACCGGCGGCTCAGATACAGCAGGTCCCGGCCGGCCAAGGCGCCGAAGCCCGGCCTGCCGCGCTGGGCGTCCCGTTCGGCGCGGGCCTCGGCAAGGCCGGGCGGTGTCGTCGGTCCGTCGACGTCGGCCTCGTCGAGACCCCACGTCTCGGCCTCCGCGCGGGTGGCCTCGGTGTGCACGACCTCCACGTCGGCGAAGGTCTCCAGCACCTCCTGCTCGGACCGGGCGTGGACCCACCACCAGGTGCCGCCCATGCCGTAGTCGTTCAGGACCAGGAAACGTGTCTTCGACACGGCATCAGAACGGGCCACCCGCACACCCTAAGGCGTGCCCAATAGTTGATCTTGCGGCGGGTCGAGGTGAACCGACGGACGCGGCGTGGGAGCGGACAGCGCCCCTGTTGTGCCGCAGATGGACAGGCGCGGCCGTCCGTGGTGGGACCACCGTAGGGTGGTCGACGGCGTGCGGGCTCGGTCATGTGCCGGACAGGTCCCGGCCCGGGTGACGGACCACCCGGCGCCTTCGGCAGGGTGGTCCGCCAACGGGGCCGGCGGTCACCGCAGGTGCGCGGTGTCGTTGACGAACCGCACGGACGCGACGCCGTCCGCGTCGTACGCGACCGCCGACACCGAAGCCGCCGCGGTCTCCATCCGGAACAGCGCCTCCGGCGGCGCGCCGAGTGCCAGCCGGATCAACTGCCGCACCGGCGTCACATGCGAGACGACCAGCACGGTCTGCCCCGCGTGCCGGGCCAGCAGCTCGTCCCGGGCCCGTGCCACCCGCCGCGCCACTTCCACGAAGGGCTCACCGCCCGACGGCGCGGCCGCCGGTGAGCGCAGCCATGCCGCCAACTCCTGCGGACGGCACTGCTCCACCTCGGCGTACGTCAGCCCTTCCCAGGCCCCGAAATCCGCCTCGCGCAGCTCCTCGTCGACCTGTACGTCGAGGCCCAGCCGTTCGGCCACCGTCTCGGCGGTCTCCCGGCAGCGCCGCAACGGTGAGGACACGACCGCCCGCACCGCCGCGCGCGCGGCGAACATCGCCGCGGCCGCCTCGGCCTGCCGGCGCCCGGCGGCCGACAGCGACGGGTCGAGGCCACCACTGCCGGAGAACCGCCGCTCCGGCGTCAGAGCCGTCTCGCCGTGCCGCATCAGCAGGAGGGTCGTGGGTGTGGTCCGGTCGGCGGGTGCGGCGTTCAAACCGGTCGCTCCTGGGTGCGGACGACGGCCTTGGTGACCAGGTGGTCGCCGAGCACGAGGTAGTCGATCTCGGTACCGAGGAAGCAGTTCAGCGCGTCGGTGGGTGTGCAGACGATCGGCTCGCCCGCCACGTTGAACGAGGTGTTGAGCAGGCAGGGCACGTCGGTCAGTGCGGTGAACCGGCGGAGCAGGGCCGCCAGCCGCGGGGTGTCCCGGTCGGTGATCGTCTGCACCCGGGAGGTACCGTCCACATGCGTCGCTCCCGGGATCACGTCATGGAACTCCGGTCGCACCGGGAACACGAACGTCATGTACGGCGAGCGGGTCTTGCGGCCCATCTCGAAGACCTTCGGGGCGTCCGGTTCGAGCACGATCGGTGCGAACGGACGGAACGGCTCGCGGTGCTTGACCCGGGTGTTGATCACGTCCTTGATGTCCGGGAACCGCGGGTTCGCCAGGATGCTGCGGTGCCCCAGGGCCCGCGGGCCGTGCTCGATCCGGCCCTCGTACCAACCTATGACCACCTTCTCGGTGAGCAGCTTCGCGACCTGGTCGACGACCTCGTCCTCATTCAGCCGGGTCCATTCCACCCGCCCGCCGAACTCCCGCAGGGCCTGCTCGATCGTCGCGTCGTCGTATTCCGGCCCGAGGTACGGGGTGACCGGCGCCGGCGTGGACCTCCGCGCGCCGGCGGTGTCCGGGTGACCTAGCCACGCGTGGACGGCGGCGCCGATGACGATGCCCGTATCGCTCGCGCCGAAGCTCACGTCCATGTCGTCGAACCGCGACCCCTCGAACAGCGGGGTGTTGTTCAAGCAGTTCAGCGCCACACCGCCTTCGAACAGCAGGTGGTTCAGATCGGTCCTGGCTTCGAGTGCGCGCAGCTGGTGGTTCGTGACGACGGTCAGCATCTCCTGTGCCGCCGCGGCCACCCGCGCCCGGTGGGCGAGGGTGTCCTGCGCGGGACCGAAGTACTCCTCGAAGAGAGGGTCGAGACCCCGGGGGTTGTCCGTCTCCAGGGGCCTGCTGAAGGTGTACCGCCCGTCCTCGTGCAGGTCGACGAGGTGTTCCAGGAACGGGTTCGGCGCCGGCGGCCGGGCGAAACCGGACAGGCCCATGACCTTGTACTCGTCGTTGTTGGGCACGAAGCCCAGGTACCGGGTGATCGCGGCGAACAGCAGCCCGATCGAATGCTGGGCCCCTACGGCCGACTCGTCGAAGACGCGGATCCGGCCGTCGCGGATCTCGCCGGTCACCGACGAGAACACCTCGGCGCGGCCGTCGCTGACGAGGAACGCAGAGTCCTTCATGCCGGCCAGGTAGTACCCGGTCATCGCATGGGCGAGGTGGTGCGGTACGAACACGACCTTGGCGGGATCGGGAGTGAAACCGGTGCGTTCGGCGAAGCCGGCGAGGATCGCGTCGTGGCTGACGACCTCGGTGAACAGCTTGCCCATGCCACCGATGAGGTCGAGCTTCGCCGCGGGTGCCATCGGCGCGGACGTGATGCCGGCCAGCATCTCGTCGAAGACCTCGGGGGAGAAGTTCCAGGGGATGGCGATGAGGTCGATGTCCGAGAAACGCAGCCCCGCCTCCTCGAGGCACCAGTTCACCGAGTGGAAGGGGAAGTCGGTGGTCTTCTTCTCCCGGTTGAGCCGCTCCTCCTCCACGGCGGCGACCAGCTTTCCGTCCACCAGCAGCGATGCGCCCGCGTCGTGGCCGAGGAGGTAGTGCTTCTCGGTGCCGACGGAGCCGAAGTGCTCGGCGAAGACCTCCGAGACGCGGCTGAAACCGTTGCAACCCAAGACGATCATGACGATTTCCTTCTCTGTCGTGCGGCGTCGGCCGTGCGCGGGCGGGCGCCGCAGGACGGCCGGTGACGCGGCGAGAGCCACCACGTCACCGGCCGTGCGTGCGAGGGAGTTCGGGAATGACTACGGGAGGACTACCGCAGCGACGGGGCGACCGCCGGGAAGCGGTCGGCGGACAGCCCTGCCGGGTCGGTCCACGGTTGCTTGCCGGCCAGGAGATCGCGGACGATCTCCCCGGCGGCGGGCGCCTGGCACAGCCCCTGTCCGGAGAATCCCGCCGCGTAGAAGAAGGGCCGGGAGGGATGCCGCCCGATGAGGGCGCCTCCGTCCGGGCTGGCCTCCAGCGCTCCGCTCCACCCGCGATGGACGCGGATGCCGTCGAGGGCCGGGTAGACGGTGCCGAGCAGACGTGACAGTCGGCCGAGCCAGGCCTGCCTGGACTCGTCCGGGCCGGGCCGGCCCATCCCGACGAGGACGCGGTCCCGCCAGGCCCGGATCCGTAGGCCGGAGTCGGCGTGCAGGGTCATCGGGAGAGTGGCGGGCGGGGTGTCGGGCGGGTCGGTGAGGAGCAGCTCGATCGGATCCGCGCTCACCGGGAGGTGTACGTCGCCCAGGGCGGCCACCGCGGTCGACCAGGGGCCGGCCGCGCAGACGACGGATTCGGCGAGGATGTCGCCCGTGGGAGTGCGGACGCGCCCGTCGGGGTCGATACCGGTGACCGGTGTATCGGTGAGCAGGACGGCGCCCGCCTCCTGGGCGGCGGCGGCATAACCGCGCACGATCGCGGCGGGATCGCAGGCGTAGGCCTCGGGCGACCAGGCCGCGGCCAGGACGGAGCGTTCGTCCAGCAGCGGGTTGAGCCGCGCCGCCTCGGCCGCGGTCACCAGCTCGACCTTCACCCCCGCGGCGCGCTGCGCGGCGTGCTCGCGCCGGAAGTCCTCCACCTGCTGCTCCTCGGTGAACAGCACCAGGAACCCGACCCGCTCGAGGCCGAGGGGAGTTCCTGTCCGTTCGGCGAAGGAGTGGTACGCCGCAAGGCTCCGGACGGCGAGGCTGCCGGTGAGGGGGCTGCCGGGAAAGTAGGTGCGGACCACCCCCGCGGTGGCCGCGGACGATCCCGATCCGAGTGTGCCGCGCTCCAGCAGGACGGTGCCCACGCCGGCCTCGGCGAGATGGCAGGCGATCGACGTACCGATCACTCCTCCGCCGATGACGAGGGTGTCGGTGCGGGTGGGGTGTGCGCTCATGCGGGCTGTCCCGCGTGTGCGGGGTCGTGCCGGCGGAGGTGGTCCGCGGTGTTCCAGGGGTAGAGGTGGAGGTTCCAGCCGCCGAGGCAGTTGATGTAGAGGGCCATCTGGCCGGTGACGGCGAGGAAGTCCTCGTGGTCGAGGTGGTCGAGGCAGGCGAGGAAGCGCTGGGTGTAGGTCCAGAGTTTGTCCAGGCCGCAGTAGCCGAGGAACTCGGCGGGGATGCCGACGAGGAGGCGTGTCATCTGGCGCAGGGAGTCGATGGGCATGTCGGCGACGGCCGCGCGGACGAGGCCCCCGTAGGTGGCGTACCCCAGGGGGCGGGTCTCTCCGTTGACGAAGAGGAGGGTGGGCAGGACGGTGTCGAAGGTGCCGGCTCCGGAGGGGATCCAGCCCCGGTGCATGTCGGCGAGTTCGGGCGGCGCCTCCAGCCAGATCCGCTCCGTCTCGGTGTGGAGGTCGTGGATCAGGCGGTTCGCGTCGGGGTGGGTGGCGTGCAGACGAGGGATGCTGTGGCCGCCCGCGGTGCCTGCCGGCCGGACCTCGACCAGGATTTCCTTCTTCGTGGAGTAGACGGCGTCCCAGGTCGCCCGGCCCGCTTCGAGGAGGGCGGGCATGTCCTCGGGGCGGATCCGGCCTATGGGGGAGGCGGGCATCGGTTCGGTGAGGGTGCCGTACTTGATGCCGAGGTGCTGGAGGGCGGAGCAGAACACGGTTCCGTCGGGTGCCTCGCGCCGGTCGGGGATCCGGGTGGAGGCGGGCAGATGGAGCAAGGAGGGAACGGGGGCCACGTGGTAGAGGTGGGCCCCGGCGACCAGGGCGTGTCCCTGCAGGCTCCGGTAGGGCAGTGCTTCCCACAGTGCGTCGGCGAGCTCGGGGTTACGGCCGTCGAGCTCCGCGGTGACGGTGATGCCCAGGTCGGGCCAGGCTATGTCGAGCAGTCGGCCGGCTGACGTCCGCGTCGGCCCGGATAACGTCTCGCTCAAGGTTCTCTCCTTCGTTCGGCACGACGTCAGGAGGCACGGCGAGCCCGATCCCCCTGTTTCGTTGCGTCGTGTGTGAAGGAGTACACAGGCAACCGAGCGAAGTCAGGCAGGGACGGAAGACATGAAAACGTCCGCCGGCCGAAACCCACACTTCGTAGAGATCTACAAGAACCGATCCGGGTCCGTGACGTGCCCTCTGGTCACTACTCCAGTCGATCACACCGGAATCCAATCTTCCTGGTGAGCAAGGGAGTTGATGCCAGGAAGCGGTCGAACCGGCAGGACGGGAAGCATCCGACAGGCGCCGAGCGCGACCTCCGGACCCTACGGGAACAGGCCAAGCGGAGGACGGATCCGGTGCGCCTCCTGTGGCCGGCGGGTCCTGGAAAGTCGACTGTGACCAGGGAGAGGGAGGGTGATTGCTGTGTGCGGTCGCGACGGGTTCCGGAACCGATCGGCTGCGCCGCTGCCCCGTCGCCGACGGCCGAGGGTGCAAGATGAGGCCGACTGACCTGTCGTCACGACCGAGGTGGGTTCCCTTGCCCCGCAGCACCGCCGACGACGCCGGGCGGCCGTCCCGCCGACGCCTGCGACGCATCGGTACCTGGCCGGCCGTGGGAGTCACGGTCGCCGTTCTCGTCGTCGCCAACCTGGCCCTGCACCGGTGGACCGGCCTGTGGGGCCTGGTGACGGCCGTCGTGGTCAGCGTCCTGCTGCTCGGTGTGCTCCGCTGGGCCGGCGGTACCCTCGCGGACGCGGGCCTGGATCCGGGCACCTTGGCCCGCGGTGCCCGCTGGGCGCTGGCCCTGATCGGCCTGGTCGCCGTCGTCTACCTGATCGGAGCCCTCCTGCCGGCCACCAGGGGACTGTTCGAGGACCGGCGGTACGAGGCGATGGACGGGGGCGAGGTGCTGCTCCGCGCCTTCGTGCTGGTCCCCGTCGGCACGGTCCTGGTGGAGGAGATCGCCTTCCGCGGTGTGCTCTACGGCTTGGTGGACCGGGTGCGCGGGGCGGTCTGGGCGACCGCCGTGTCGAGCGTGCTGTTCGGGCTGTGGCACGTGCTGCCGTCGCTGCACCTGGCGACCGCGAAGCCGGCCGTGAACACGGTCGTCGGGGACTCCGGGCTCGGGGCCGTGCTGGCGGTGCTGGGGGCCGTGCTGTTCACGGCGGCGGCGGGCGTCCTGTTCTGCGAACTGCGCCGCCGCAGCGGCAGCCTGCTGGCTCCCATGGGCCTGCACTGGGCGGTCAACGCCCTCGGTTACCTCGTCGGGTACCTGCTGCGCTGACCCGGCGGTGGGGCGGGCGGGCTCAGTTCCGCGGCGAGACGATGTCCTTGAGCTCGTTCAGGTCCTGGGCGGTGAATCCCTCGGGCCGCATGATGTCGTTCCAGGCGTCGACGTACGCGGCCTTGTACGTGTGGCCGTGGCCGTCCGGCACACCGGTCGAGAACGGCAGGTCGGCGGTGACCTGCCAGAAGGTCACGAACGGGATCCAGACCATGGCTTCGAGCACGTCCGAGCCGGGCCGCTCCCCGATCCAGTCGGGCTCGGTGAGGGCCAGCTTGGGGCTCCACCAGACGATCGGGTCGGACGGGTGCATCAGGTAGAGCACCCGCGGCCCGTCCCACGGCCGGTCCGCCGGAGGAATCCCGGTGGTCGGGTCGTCGGTGAACCGCACGGTCCGCCCGTCCCGGTAGACGGGTTCGATCTCGGGACTGCCCGCGTCGCGGTGGTCACTGAACTCGCGGAAGAGCGTGTTGAAGTTGGGCGGGCCGGCGAACACGGTCCCGGCGGTGCGGTTGCGCAGGTCGGCCTCCCCGCTGAAGGCCGTCTCACCGCCGAACGACCCCAGGCTCTCGCCCGCCACGAACAGACGCGGGCGCTCGCCCTGGGGCAGCTTGGACCACTTGTCGTAGACCGCGTCGAAGAGATCCCGGCCGGCCTCGCGCGCCTTGGACTGGTCCACCAGGTACGACATCCACGACGGCAGGTACGAGTACTGGATCGCCACGGTGGCCGCGTCGCCGTTGCCCAGGTACTCGAACGAGTCCACGGCGGCGGGATCGATCCAGCCACTGCCCGTGGTGGTCATCACGAGCAGGTTCTCGCGCTGGAAGCCGCCCGCCCGTTCGAGGTCCGCGACGGCCCGGGCGGCCCGGGTCTCCGTGTCGTCGGAGGTCGCCAGACCGGCGTAGGCGCGGATGGGCTCCTCCGCCGTACGGTGCGTGAACGCGCCGATCTCCTTCGCCGTCGGTCCGCTGCCGGCGAAGGCCCGGCCCTCCCTGCCCAACGAGTCCCAGGGCACCGACGAGCCGGGCCCGCCCGAGCGCAGGGCCGACGTGGGCTGGTGCACGCCTTCCGGGGTCTCCGTGTCACGCAGCGAGAAGGCCTCGTTGGACGCGTTGACGAAGCCGCTCAGCAGCAGCCCGGAGAACGCGGCCCACGCCAGGCCCACGACCACGATCCAGCCGACCACCCGCGCCGCCCGCCGGCCGATCCAACGCCCGAGCAGATCGGCGGCCCGGTGGTACAGGGCCCGGAGCCCCCGCCCGACGAAGAGCAGCAGCAGGAAGACGAGGGCGGCGACGAAGGGGCAGGCGACGGCGGTGAGGACGTTGTACTCGGTGACCCCCATGAGCCGACGGATCTCGTGCTGCCAGTACTGGCCGAGCCCGAACGAGAGGCCGAAGAGCACCACCGCGCAGACGATCAGGACGAGCCACGACCGGCGCGAGGGGACGCGTGCGTCCCGGTCGGCGAAGGCGCGCCACACGACGGCCGCGACCAGGCCCAGCCCGTAGCCGATGGCCGCGCTGATGCCGGCGATCAGCCCTTGGAGTACGCCCCCGCGGGGGAGCAGCGAAGGGGTGAAGGACAGACAGGTCAGAAGGAGCGCGCCCCAGCAGCCGGGGAGCGTCAGACGAGGCAGCCAACGGTGTGCGCGTGCCGGCTTCTCCTCCGCGGGAGGGACGGGCGGGTCATGGCTCATGGCGGCCTCCACGGACATGGTCCCAAGGCACTGTCCGTCCTGCCATCCGGAGCGTGGGCCGTCAGTTCGGGCCGCCGGGCGGGGGACCGGCCGTCCCGTCGGCGCCCGGCGAGGTCCACTCCGCTCCGGTGCGCAGGCGGAAGGCGGCGACCGCGGCCTCCACGGTGGGGAAGAAGTGCCGGGGGTCGATGGTCCGGGTGAGTTCGTACCGCTCGATCTTGCGTCGCACCGGGTCCTTGAGCTCCGCGAACACCAGGTGTACGTCCTTCGCGTTGAGCACCTCGTCGAGCTCCTCCAGGATGTCGGCGGCGGTCGTGTCCACATCCGTCATCGGCTCCGCCGCGACCACGATCCAGCTCGGCCGCGGATCCGCGCCGGCCAGCCGCCTGACCTCGTCCCGGAAGGTCTTGGCGTTGGCGAAGAAGAGCGGGGCGTCGAACCGGTAGATCACCAGGCCGGGCAGTTGCTCGGCACTCGGGTAGGAACGGATGTCGTGGTACCCCTCCAGGCCCCGCACCCGCCCCAGCACGGTGTCGTACGGCCACCAGGCCCGCCGGAAGACGTTGAGCACGGACAGGGCCACGGCGATCGCGATACCGGGCAGCACACCGAGCAGGGCCACGCCGGCGAAGGCCGCGAAGCAGAGCAGGAACTCCGCCCGGCGCTGCCGCCACAGCCGTACGGCTCCCGGTACGTCGGCCAGGGACAGCGACGCGGTGATGACCACGGCCGCGAGGGCCGGCTGGGGAAGGTTGCGGAAGAGGCCCGGAGCCAGCACGAGCATGAGGACGATGAGCAGCGCTCCGACCACGCCGGTGAGCTGGCTCCGGGCGCCCGCGCGCTCGGCCACCGCCGTCCGGGACCCGCTGGTGCTGACGGGGAAGCCCTGGAAGAGGGCGGCCGCCAGGTTGGCCGCACCGACGCCCGCCATCTCCTGGTTGCCACGCACCTCCTGGCCGGTGCGGGCCGCGAAGGCGGACGCGTTGGAGATCGTGTCGGCCAGCGACACCAGGGCGATGCCCAGCGCACCGCCGAGCAGCGGCGCGAGATCGGCGAGCCGGACCTCGGGGATCGTGAACGGCGGGAACCCCTCGGGCAGCACCCCCACCAGCCCGACCCCGTGCTCGTCCAGGTCGAAGACGGCGGCCGCGGCGATCGCCAGGACCACCATCACGAGCACCGCGGGGACCTTCGGCAGGAAGCGCTGCAGGACCAGGATCAGGGCGATCCCGCCGAGGCCCACGGCGGCGGCCGCCGGCACCACCGCCCCCTCGGCGATCTTCCGCACGAGGCCGGCGCACTCACCGAGCAGGTTGTCCGCCTCGACCTTGAAGCCGAGCAGCTTGGGGAGCTGGCCGACCAGAATGGTCAGCGCCAGGCCGTTCATGTAGCCGATCATCGTCGGCTTGGAGATCAGGTCGGCGATGAAGCCGAGCTTCGCCACCGAGGCCAGGATCATGATGGCCGCCACCATGACCGCGAGCATCGACGCCAGCGCGACGGCCCGATCGGGATCCCCGTCGGCCGCCACCAGCGGCAGCACGGTGGCAGCGATCATCGGACCGAGTGAGGAGTCCGGGCCCAGCACCAGGATCCGGGACGGCCCGAAGACCGCGTACCCGAGCAGGCAGAGGATCGTCGTGTACAGGCCGGTGATGGCCGGCAGCCCCGCCAGCTCCGCGTACGCCATGCCCTGCGGCACCAGCAGCGTGGTCAGGACGACGCCCGCGACCAGGTCCTTGGGCAGCCACGCGCGCCGGTAGGACGCCACCGCGCGGATCCCGGGAACCGCCCGGAAGCGGGAGAGGACCCCGTGGCCGGGGCGCCGGGTGGTCACGGACCGGCCTTCCTCACGCGGCCCTCGACCGGCGGGCCACGAGCTTGCCCAGTTCCCATACGAGCAGGAGTACGACGGCGGCCAGCAGCGCCCAGCCGAACTGCCGCGCGTCGATCTCGGTAGTCCCGAGGACCCGCTGGAAGCCGTCCAACTGGGTCACCAGCACGGCGAGCACGAACTGGGCCAGCGCGACCCAGTTCATCTGCTTGCTGTCGAACGTGGACGTCGTCAGTACGGAGTTCGTCTCGCTGCGGCATTCGAACGCCGCCACGATCAGGCAGAGGGAGAAGGCCGTGAACGCGATGGACCGGCCGATCTCGACATCGTCGAAGTGGCTCGCGCCGAGCGTGATCAGCCCGAGCAGGAGGACGGTGATCGCCAACCCGCCGAGTCCGACCGTGACGAGCACGGCCCGCGTGAGCACCGACTCCCCGCGCGGACGCGGCCGGCGCCGCATGAGGCCTGCGCTCTCCCGATCGAAGCCGAGCGCGAAGCCGAAGGAGGCGTTGACGACGAAGTGGATCCACAGCACCTGCGGCGGGGTGAAGGGCTCACCGGCGGCGATGTTGAAGACGGTGGCCCCGAGGAACGTCAGCACGAAGGTGACCAGCAGGAGTAGCACGAACCGGATGTACTTGGTGAGGTTGTCGTAGATCGTCCGGCCCTGCTCGACGGCGTAGACGATGGTGGCGAAGTTGTCGTCGGACAGGATCATGCGTCCGGCGTTCTTGGCCACGTCCGTGCCGCTGCCCATGGCGATGCCGATGTCGGCGGCCTTGATGGCGGGAGCGTCGTTGACGCCGTCCCCCGTCATCGCCACGACCTCGCCCTTCTTCTTCAGCGTGTTCGCGAGCAGCACCTTGTGCTCCGGGGCGACCCGCCCCACCACACCGATCCCCTCGATGCGGGCGAGCTGCTCCTCCTCGCTCATGGCGGCGAAGTCGGAGCCGAGGACGGCCTCGCCGGGGATCCCGATCTGCCGGGCGATCGCCGCCCCGGTGGTGACGTCGTCCCCGGTCACCAGACGGACCCGGATGTGCGCGGCCTGCGCGTCGGCCACCGCGGCCTTGGCCTCCTCGCGGGGCGGATCGACCATGCCGACGAGACTGGTCATCCGCAGCTCGGTGACGTGGGCGAGCAGGTCGCCGTCCGGATCGAACACGCCCGGGTCCAGGTCACGCATGGCCGCGGCCATCACCCGCCGTCCCTCGCCGCCCATCCGCTCGCTCTGCTCCTCGGCCCGGCGGAGCAGACCGGCGTCCCACGGGACGGTCTCGCCCGCCGCGAGCGCGGTGGTGGCCCGCGCCATCACCGCGGGGGCCGCACCCTTGACGAAGCAACGCACGACCTGCCGCCCGGAGGCGTCGGTCGCCGAGTGGAAGGTGGCCATCAGCTTGTACTCGGGGTCGAACGGCAGGGTGGCGAGCCGGGGGAGGGCGTCCCGGGTGGCGTCGGTGTCCAGACCGGCCTTGTGCGCGAGCACCAGCAGCGCCCCCTCGGTGGGATCGCCCACCACCGCGCCGCCCACCAGCTTGGCGTCGCTGGCGACCACGTAGGGCAGGATCGCGTCCTCGATGCCCGCGGCGGACCCGGCGGCGTGGTGGACCTTCCCTTCGAGTCCGTAACCCGTGCCCGAGACGGTGTACCGGTCGGTGGGGCTCAGCACCTCGACGGCGGTCATCTGGTTCATCGTCAGGGTGCCGGTCTTGTCCGAGTTGATCGCCGAGGTGAACGCCAGCGTCTCCACCGACGGCAGTTCCTTGACGATGGCGTTCCGCTTCGCCAGGTTCAGGCTCCCGACGGACAGGATCGCCTGGGTCACGGTCGGCAGGGCTTCGGGGATGGCCGCGATGGCCAGCGAGACCGCGCTGACGAACAGGACGTCCCAGGCCTGGTCCCGCTGGCGTCCCAGGGCGAACATCACGATCATGGTGAGGCCCGCCGCCGCCGTGATCCACAGGGTCAGCCGGTCGAGCTCCTTGGTGAGCGGCGGCACTTCCTTCTCGGTGGCCGACAGCATTCCGGAGATCTTGCCGAGTTCGGTGTCCGCCCCGGTCGCGGTGACGATCATGAGGCCGCTGCCGTGGGTGACCGGGGTGTTCATGAACGCCGTGTTGGTCCGGTCACCGGGCGACAGTCCGCTGCCGCGCAGCGCGCCGGTCTCCTTCGCGGCGGGAACGCTCTCACCGGTCAGCGCCGACTCGTCGATCTGCAGGGCGCTGGCCTCGATGAGTCGTCCGTCCGCCGGTACCTGGTCCCCGGCGGAGATGAGCACGACATCGCCGTCGACGAGCAGTTCGGCGGGGATCTCGGCCTCCCTGCCGTCCCTGCGCACCCGCGCCGTCGCCTTCATCATCGACTTCAGCGCGTTCATGGCGCTCTCGGCCTTGCCCTCCTGGCGCAGGCCCACGACCGCGTTCAGCAGCGTCAGCGCGATCAGCAGGATCGCGGTGGTCCACTCCTGGATGACCAGCGAGACGATCGCCGCGGCCACCAGCACGATCTGCATGTAACTGCGGTACTGGGCGAGGAACCGGTGCCAGGCCGGGGTCCGTTGCTCCTCGGGCAGCGCGTTCGGGCCGTGCGCGGCCAGGAGTTCGGCCGCCCGCGCCGCCGACAGACCGACCGCGGGATCGACGTCGAACGCCGCCACGACCTCCTCGGGGGAGCGCGCGTACCAGCCGTCCCCGGCGGGCGGGGGCTGCTGCGCCACGGAATCCGACCGCACCGTCATGGTTGTGCCTCCGATCCGCGGCCGGCCCGGACGCGTCCGGGCCGGCCGCGCGCCCTCCCAGGGACGCTAGCCACGCTTCTTCTTCGACTTGCCCTGCCGGGCGGCGTACGGATCGGCCGGGGCGCCGGCCGGGGCCTCCCGTTCCAGAGTCCGCTTCGTGACGAGGAGATCCTTGCGAGCCTCCTCGCCCACGTCCGGGTACTGCGGATCGATCTCCATCAGGGTGTGCGCGAGGATCGCCGCCGCGCAGATCCGCGCGAACCACTTCCGGTCCGCCGGCACGACGTACCACGGCGCCCACTTCGTGCTCGTCGCCGACAGCATCTCGGAGAACGCGTGCTGGTACTCGTCCCACCGACGCCGCTCCCGGACGTCGGCGGCGGAGAACTTCCAGTTCTTCTCCGGCAGGTCGATCCGCTTCAGGAAGCGGGTGCGCTGCTCCTCCTTGGACAGGTTCAGGAAGATCTTCACCACCTTGAACCCGTTGTCCGTGAGGTAGTGCTCCCAGCGGTTGATCTCCCGGTAGCGCCGGTCCCAGATGTCCGGACGGAGCACCTGCTCCGGCAGCTTCTGCCGGAGCAGGACTTCGGGGTGGACCCGTACGACGAGGACCTCCTCGTAGTGCGAGCGGTTGAAGATCGCGATCTCGCCGCGCGCCGGCAGCCGCCGGGCGTAGCGCCACAGGTAGTCGTGGTCGAGTTCCTCGGAGGAGGGCACCTTGAAGCTGCTGACCCGCACGCCCTGGGGATTGACCCCGCTCATCACATGGCGGATCGTCCCGTCCTTGCCTCCGGCGTCGAGTGCCTGGAGGGCGAGCACCACGCCGTACGTGTCCTGGGCGGCCAGTCGCTCCTGGTACTCGGCGAGCAGCGACACCCCGGTCCGCAGCAGTTCGGTCCCTTCCCGCTTCTTCATGCCGGCCTTGTAGCGGGGGTCGAAGTCCCGAGCCAGGTGCACCTTCGATCCTGGTGGCACCCGGAGGGGCTCGATGAAGTCCGCGATGCGCTCGGCCCTCTTGTCGGACATCAGCGCGCGCCCCTTCCCCGGCCCTGGGCGGTCACGGCCCGTCCCTCACCGGGTCCGGGGTGCTCCCGGCGGCGAGCGCCTTCCGGGACCGGCGCTCGGCCAGGATCGGGACGTACTTCCTGATCTTGGCCTGCCGGAACGAGTCGTACGCGGCCGCCACCGCCGCCTCGACGGTGGCCGCGTCGACCGAGGGGTAGGCCGCCCTCAGGCGCGCCACGGTGGTCCGGACGGCCGCGAGTTCCTCCGGGGTGGGTGACCACTCGTCCGGTGGCTCGTGCGGTGTCCGCGCCCCCGGATCTTCGCGGGCAGGGGCGGTCTCGGTCCGTTCCGCGTCCTGGAGTGTTGCCGGTGCCATTTCCCACGACCTTCGGACCGCCGATCCGCACATGCCGACATCGGGTGAGGACGTCCTTCATGGCGATTCTCTGCCAAACGGGACAAGATCGCCCACCGTGCAGACGGATGCGGCTCGATCCGGACGGATCGGTCACGGCACTAGCAGGCGCCGGGTCCCTTGTAGGCCGCATCGCACTCCGCGAGGCCGCCGCGGGCGACCTCCGTGCACAAGGTGGCTTCGACCTTGCCCAGGAGGCGGGTCAGTTCGGCGCGTTCGGCGGCGTCCAGACCGTCCAGGGTCTGGCGTTCCAGCTCACCCCACGCCTTGCGGACCTCGACCAGGAGCTCACGGCTGGCGTCCGTCGCCTCGACCAGGGAGGCCCGCCGGTCCGCGGGGTCCGGGCGGCGCCGCACGTGGCCGGACTGCTCCAGGCGCTGAAGCATCTTGGTCACCGTCGAGGGGTCGAGCCCGACCGCCTTGATCAGCTCGGACTGGCGCACGGCCCCGCAGTCCCAGAGGTGCATCATCAGGAACTCCTGCCCCGGGTGCAGCCCCAGGTTCCGCAGGGCCCGGCCCGCCGTGATCCGGTGGAGTCGGGCGACCCGGCTGATCGCATGACTCACCGGCCCGTCCAGCACCGCACTCGGCGCCGCCGCGCACTGCGTGACGGAGCGCGGCTCCCGTACGGATTCCGCGGTCATGGAAGGGCTCCTCCTGGTCGGTCCTGCATGTCTGCGAAGTGGATTCTACCTTCCACCCACATTTTAACTTGGTCGGCCAAGTAATGGGGTACGCTGCATCTCGCAGCTAATCATTGGCCGACCAACTATCTTGTGAGGTAGAAATGACCACCGCCTTCGAACCGGTCCACGTCGCCGGCACCACCCTCTCCAACCGGATCGCCCTCGCCCCGATGACCCGCAGCCGCGCAGGTCAGGGCGGCATCGCCACCGGCCTCGTCGCCGAGTACTACACCCAGCGCGCATCCGCCGGCCTGATCATCAGCGAGGGGATCCAGCCCTCCGTCGTCGGACAGGGCTACCCCTTCACCCCCGGCCTGCACAGCGCCGAGCAGGTCGCCGCCTGGCGCGAGGTCACCGACTCCGTGCACGCGGCGGGCGGCCGGATCTTCGCCCAGCTGATGCACTCCGGCCGTATCGGCCACCCGAGCCTGCTGCCCGCCGGACTCGTCCCCGTGGCCCCGTCTGCGGTGGCCGCCCAGGGGCAGCTCTTCACCGGCGACGGCATGAAGGACTTCGTCACCCCGCACGAGCTGACCGGAGCCGAGGTACGGCAGACCATCGCCGACTACGCGCAGGCCGCCCGCAACGCGATCGAGGCCGGTTTCGACGGCGTGGAGCTGCACGGGGCCAACGGATACCTGATCCACCAGTTCCTGGCCCCCGGCTCGAACCTGCGCACCGACGAGTGGGGCGGCCCCACGGAGAACCGGATCCGCTTCGCGGTCGAGGTGGTCAAGGCGGTGGCCGCCGCGATCGGCGCCGAGCGCACCGCGCTGCGCGTCTCGCCCGGCAACACGTACAACGACATCTCCGAGCCCGACCCGCAGCCCGTCTACGAAGCCCTGGTCAAGGAGATCGACGGACTCGGCCTGGCCTACCTCCACGTCCTGGAGCACGGCCCGCAGGCACGGGAGACCACCCTCGCCCTGCGCAAGCAGTTCTCCGGACCGTTCGTACTGAACCCGGCGACCGAGGGCCCCACCGACCACCGCGCCCTCCCCCTGATCGAGGACGGCGTCGCCGACCTCCTCGCCTTCGGGGCGCTCTTCCTGGCCAACCCGGACCTGCCCGAGCGCCTGCGCACCGAAGGCCCGTACAACACCCCTGACCCCACCACCTTCTTCGGTGGCGACGCCCGCGGCTACACGGACTACCCGACGCGCTAGAGGTGTTCAGGGGTGTCTCGCCGATCGGCCCGGCGGGCTCCGGCAGTATGACCCCGTGGATTCCATAACCCTCTGCCGCGACAGCGCCGCCGCCCCCGGCCTCCGACGGACCCGGCCGGTGGCCGCCGCGGCCGCGGTGGTGACCGTGGGCGCGGGGCTGGGACTGCGGGCCGTCGCGACGGGGAGCACGGCGAAGTACGGGGGAGACGCCCTGTACACCGTCCTGTTGCTGACCCTGGTCGTCCTGCTCGCGCCCCGGCTGACGCCCCTGCGGGCGGCCGGGACCGCGCTGGCCGCCAGTTGGGCCGTCGAATTCCTCCAGTTGACCGCCGTACCCGCGGAGCTCTCCCGGCACAGCACCGTGGCCCGGCTGATCCTCGGTTCCACCTTCAACGCACCCGACCTGTTCTGGTACGTGGTCGGCGCGGCGGCGGGCTTCCTCCTCCACACCGCGCTCGCACCGGCCGATCGCTGGCACCTCGCCCCCGCCGGCGGGCCCCAGCAGGAGGTCGGACATGCCCCAGGACGACGATGAGCCGGTCTTCAAGCGGAGCAAGTGGGGGACGAACCGCTACTACTACAACCCCGCCAACCCGATCGGGTCGGCGCTGATCGTCATCACCCTGGTCTTCGTCGCGACGATGATGATCCTGATGACCAACCGGGTGGGGCCGTTCGCGCCCGACCCCGCGCCTACGGGATGGAACCCACCGACCGTCGCCCCCACGGCGCCCTGAACCGGCGGGCACCACCGCGTCCCGGCGCGCCGGTCAGGGGGACCGGCGCGCGGTGTTCAGCCGGGCGGCCTGGCGCGTCAGGTGATCGCGCTCGGCGAGGTTCGGCGCCTTCAGGGCGGCCTCCGCGTACAGCCGGGCCGCCGTCACCACGTCGCCGTCGCGTTCGTGGAGGTACGCGGCCACCGCGGTGTGGCGGGGCAGCGCCTCGTCCAGCGCCGCGAGCGCCGCCAGCCCGGCGCGCGGCCCGTCGGCCTCACCGACGGCCACCGCGCGGTTGAGCCGCACGACCGGGCTGTCGGTCAGGAGCGCGAGCTCGTCGTACCACTCGACGATCTGCACCCAGTCCGTCTGCTCGGCGGTGGGCGCGTCCGCGTGGAGCGCCGCGACGGCGGCCTGCGCCTGGAACTCGCCCAGCCGGTCGCGGGCGAGGGCGGCCTGCAGGATCCGCACGCCCTCGGCGATCGCCGTGGTGTCCCACTTGCCCCGGTCCTGCTCGGCGAGCGGCACCAGGCTGCCGTCGGGCGCGGTCCGGGAGCCGCGCCGGGCATGGTGGATCAGCATGAGGGCGAGCAGCCCGGCCACCTCGGGGTGGTCGACGCGGGCCGCGAGCTGCCGGGTGAGTCGGATGGCCTCGGCGGCGAGGTCGACATCGCCGGAGTAGCCCTCGTTGAAGACCAGGTAGAGGACGCGCAGCACGGTGGCGACATCACCGGGACGGTCGAACCGTACGTCGGAGACGGTGCGCTTGGCCCGGCTGATGCGCTGTGCCATGGTCGCCTCCGGCACCAGGTAGGCCTGGGCGATCTGGCGGGTGGTGAGCCCGCCGACGGCGCGCAGCGTGAGCGCCACCGCGGACGACGGCGTCAGCGACGGGTGGGCGCACAGGAAGTACAGCTGGAGCGTGTCGTCCACGGCGGGCGCCGCTCCGGGCGGCGGTTCCTCGTCCACCAGGTCCTCACGCCGGCGGCGGGCGCTGTCCGCCCGGGTCGCGTCGAGGAACCGGCGCCAGGCCACGGTGACCAGCCAGCCCTTCGGGTCCCGCGGCGGGTCGGCGGGCCAGGTGCGGACCGCCTCGACCAGCGCTTCCTGGACGGCGTCCTCGGCCGCCGCGAAGTCTGCTCCGCGGCGGACGAGGATCCCGAGCACGCCCGGCGTGAGGCTCCTGAGCAGGGCCTCGTCCATCGGTGAGGTCACTCCGTGGTGCTCGGGTGCGCGGCCAGGAACGGACGCAGTTCGAGCCACTCGTGGATCGGCTTCCCGCCCGCCCCGGGGGCCGCCGACAGCTCTCCGGCCAGTTCGACGGCGCGCTCGTAGCTGTCGACGTCGATCACCATCCAGCCGGCGATCAGGTCCTTGGTCTCCGCGAACGGGCCGTCGGTGACCGGCGGGCGCCCTTCGCCGTCGTAGCGGACGAAGGTCCCCTCGGGGGCGAGTGCCTGACCGTCGACGAACTCACCGGTCCCTTCGAGGCGTGCCGCGAAGTCGTTCATGTACTGGATGTGCGCCGAGATCTCCTCGGGCGTCCACCGGTCCATGGGTACGTCGTTGACGGCTGCCGGGGCGCCGCGGTAGTGCTTGAGCAGCAGGTACTTGGCCATGACGCTTCTCCTCGGTGCTGGTGCGACCCATTGTGGTCGCCTTCACCCCTGGGACGGAGCCGGCCACGGGTTCTCGACATCCCCGTCCGAAGTTTTTCGCTCCAGGTCGATCCGGACCCCGTGCAGCGGCGCATCGTGTGGTGGAGGGCCGACGTGGATTCCGCCGAATGCACGCGGAATCAGCCCATCCGGATTTCGGCCTCGCGAGCGGTTCCGCGGCGCTTTCCGGACGCCCGCCGAGGTCGGAGGGCCACCGGCGGCGCAGGGGTGGAACGGGCGGAGCGCCCGCCTCAGGCCACGCGCCCCCGCACGCCTCCCGCCGTGACGTTCCCTCGCGGTGGTAGCTGGGCAGCCGCTTCATGCTGATCGATCGTCTCGTGAGGGGAAGCCCGATGACCAAGGTCCTGGTGCTGCACAGCGTGTGCCTCGTGAGGTCGGCCCTGGCCGCGCTGCTGAGATCGGAAGGCGAATTCGACGTCACCTCCGCCGGCTGGCGGGCCGCCGCGCGCCAGGCCGAGTTCTTACGACCCGACGTGGTGGTCGTGGACCTCGACTGTCCGGGGGTCTCGGCCGCCCTCCACGCGGACGCGGGCGCCGCCCGCCTGTTGCCCCACTCGCCCACGCCCACCCCGCTGCTGGTGCTCGCCCGGGCCGACCTGCCCGGCTCACTGCGGCGCGCCTTCCGGACCCAGGCGCTCGGCTACGTGGACAAGGACGGCTCGCCCGCCCGGCTGGTCCGGGCCATCGTCAAGGTCGCGGCGGGGGAACGCTTCATCGACGCCACGCTCGCCTCGGCCTTCATGGAAGCCGACCCCATGCCGCTCAGCCCGCGCGAGCTGAGCGTGCTGGCCCGCGCCGCCGAGGGCGACTCGATCGCGGAGATCGCCCGCGCCCTGCACCTCGCCAGCGGAACCGTACGCAACTACATGGCCGCCGTGACCCGGAAGACCGGCGCCCGCAACCGGATCGACGCCATCCGGATATCCCGGCGAGCCGGCTGGGTCTGAGCCGCCGGCCCGAGAGCCCCCGGACCCTTCCTCACCCTTGCGCGTTCCACAGACCCACCAGATCCCGGTACAGGGGCGACCTGGCCGGGAGCTCCGCATGCGTGCCGCACACCGCCCAGGTCCCGTCGAGTACGAGGACCCGGTCGGCCCTGACGGCGGAGGAGATCCGGTGGGCGACCACCACCAGGGTGCCGGGGCGCTCCGCGAGCGCCCGCTCGGCACGCTCCTCGCTCCGCGGGTCGAGGTGGCAGGTGGCCTCGTCCAGCAACAGCAAGGGGGCGGGGGAGAGATAGGCGGCGGCGAGGGCCAGGTGCTGCCGCTCGCCCGGGGTGAGCCGGCCCGGGTCGACGGCGGCGTCCGGTCCGCCGAGCCGGGCCACGAGCGCGTCCGCGCCGAGGACCGCCGTGGCCCGCTCCACCTCGCCCCGGGACACCGGGCCGGGGCACAGGTGGGTCAGGTTCTCGTGGACCGTACCCGTGAAGACGTACGCCTGCTGCGGCAGCAGCGTCCGGCGGACGTCGGGGCCGTACCCGGGGGCGGCGCGCCCCGGGGCGCCGCACGCGGGGGCGCCCGCCACCCGTACGGTTCCCCGGCCGGGCGGCAGCAGACCGGCGATCAGCGCGGTCAGGGTGGACTTGCCGATGCCGCTCGGCCCCACCACGGCCAGGTGCTCGCCCGGCCGGACCACCAGGTCGAGGTCGTCGATCACCGGATGCGCGCGGGGACCGTAGGCGAACCGGACCCGCTGCAATTCGACGGCGGGAGCGGCGGGAGCGGGCGGTGCGGCCGGTGCGGGCGGTGCGGGTACCGGTCCCGGGTCCGCCGCCACGGGTTCGGAGTTCGCCCGCGGCGCCGGTTCCGCATCGCAGAACCGGTCCAGTACCACCAGCAACCGGGTGCCCGCCGCGCCCACCGCCGTCATCAGCGCGTCCAGGGCGGGCAGCAGCGACTGCACGAGGTAGGTGAGCGCCCCGGCCACCGCCCCCGCGCTCACCCCGCGCCCGAGCAGCCAGGGCGTTCCGGCCAGCAGTACGACGACCGGCAACCGGCCCGCGACGCCCAGGGCCAGCGTGCGCAGGGCGGTCCACCGGGCGAGCCGCCCGGTCAGCCGCTCCTGCTCGGCGATCAGCAGCTCGATCCCGGCCCCGGCGCTCGCCCCGCCCCCGCACGCGACCACATCGCGCAACCCCGCCGCCAGTTCGCCCGTGCGCGCGGACAGCGCCTCGTCGGCGTCGAGCGCCGCGCGCTGCACGCGCGCCATCGGGCGCAGCGTGGCGAGGAAGGCGGCCGTCCCCAGGAGCAGCGCGGGCAGTACGAGGACCAGCAGGACGGGAGCCAGCGCGGCCAGTCCGAGCAGCGCGCCCAGGGCGGTGAAGACGAACGACCGGGCGATCAGCACCAGTCCGGCGAAGGAGTCCCGGGCCATCTCGGTCTGCTGGGTCAGCCGGGAGACCGCACCCGAGTCACCGGCCCGCGACTCCCTCGCCGGATCGGCGACGGCCCGCCCGATCGCCTGGCGCACGGAGCGCCGTACGAGGCCGTCGCGCAGCGGTTCGACCAGGTCCGCGAGCCCGCCGAACACCCCGCGCAGGGCGAGGGCGCCGAGCAGCGCGCCCACCCCGGCCACGGCCAACCAGCCGATGCCGGTACCCGTACGGCCGGCGAGGAAGCCGTCGTCGAGGGCGCGGGCCACCGCGTACCCCCCGAGGAAGGTGTGCGCGGACTCCAGCAGGGACCAGAGCGCGAGCCGGCGCAGGGTCCGGGTCCGGCCGCGCAGGAAGCGGCGGCCCTCACGGGACACCCGGCGCCACGTGCCGTACTCGCTCATCGCACCGCCTCCCGGCCCGGCGGCTCCGCGGCCGGCTCCGATTCCGTTTCCGGCTGGGTCCCTTCGCCGAACACCGCCCGGTAGTCGGGGTCCCGCCACAGCTCCGTGTGCGCACCGGTCGCCCGCACCCGCCCCGCGTCGAGCCATACGACGAGGTCGGCGCGGGCGGCCGAGGAGACGCGGTGGGCGACGACCAGGCGGGTTCCCGGCCGGACCTCGCGGGCCAGCGCCCGCTCCACCTCGCGGGCGGTGAGGGTGTCCAGGCTCGACGTCGCGTCGTCCAGGACGAGCAGCCGCCCCGCACGGCAGAACGCCCGTGCCAGGCCGAGACGTTGCAACTCCCCGCCGGACAGCGGCGCGTCCTGGAGCGCCGTGTCGTACCCCTCGGGCAGCCGGCGCACGAAGGCGTCGGCCCCGGCCGCCCGCGCGGCGGCGCGCACGGCCCCCGGGTCCGGGCCCGACTGCGGGCACGGTTCCGGGCCGCCGCCGAAGGCGATGGCGTCCGCGACGCTCCCCCCGAAGAGGGCCGGTCGTTCGAAGGCGTGGCCGACCTCGCGGCGCAACTCCTCGGCGGACAGCTCGTCCAGCGGCACGCCGTCGAGCAGGACCCGGCCCGCGTCGCACGCGGTGAGCCGCCCCGCCACAGCGGCCAGGGTCGTCTTGCCGGAGCCCGATCGGCCGACCACCACGGCGGTCGCCCCGCCGGGGATCCGCAGGTACACGTCGTGCAGCAGTACGGTGCCCGCGCGGACGACCCGTACCCCGCGCAGCTCCAGCGTGCCCGGCCCCGAGGTGGGCAATCGGCGCTCTCCCTGAGGGAGTTCGGGCAGCTCGAAGAGGGCCGCGGTGCGGCGGGCGGCGGCCCGGCCGCGCACCACGGCCGCCAGCCGCCCCGTCACGGCGCCGACCCCGGCCGCGAGGCCCGCGTAGCGGACGGCGGCGAGGAGCCCGCCGACGCCGAGGGCACCCTCTGAGAGGCGGACCCCGCCCACGCCGAGGACCACGTAGAGCAGCAGGGGCATGAGGGCGCCGGTACGCGCCACGGTCGCGCCGTAGATCCGCCACGTCCGCCGCCCCTCGGCGCCGAGCTCCGGCAACCGGGCCAGGACGCGCGCCTGTTCGCGCTCGGCGGTGCCGGCGGCGGCGATGGTACGGGCGCCCCCGAGGGCCTCCACGAGCCGGCCGGCCAGGTCCAGCTGCACCTCCTGGTAGCGGCTGACGCTGGCGCCCGAGTCGCGGGCGAACGCCCTCAACAGCAGGGCGAGCAAGGGGATTCCGGCGAGGAAGGCCAGCGCGGTCCACACGTCGACCAGGACCAGCGCGGCGAGCCCGCCGAGCGGGGGGAGCAGGGCCACGGACGCGGTCACGACGGCCGCCGGAACGGCCCCGGCGGTGGTGGCCTGCGCGGTCAGTCGGGCGGAGAGTTCGCCGGGGGAGTGGCGGACGGCACGGTGCGGCGCGGTGCGCAGCAGCCGCCCGAGCCCGAGCCGGCGCAGCCAGGCGGTGGAGCGGGCGTCGACACCACCGGTCAGCCGGGCCGTCGCCGCGTCGAGCAGCACCTCGGCGGAGATCACCACCGCGCACCAGGCGGTCCACCGGGCGCCCGCGGGATCCTGCCGCAGCAGCAGGTCGAGGGTGTGGCCGAGGCCCCCCGGTCCGGCCAGGGCGGCGCCGGCGCCGCCCCCCCCCGTCAGCTGGGCGGTCGCGTCGGCGACGTCCCGCGCCACCACGGTGAGATGGTGCGTGAGGGGTGTGCGGCGGGCGAGGGTGTCCGCCACCGCGGCCGGCGAGGGCCGGTCCTCGGCGATGGTGTCCGCGAGCTCCCGGGCGTAGCGGGCCAGTCCGTCCCGGTCTCGGGCGCTGAGGGTCAGTACGTGCGGTCCGTGGTCCGAGTCGGCGGGCGCTGCCGGTTCGGCCGGCGGCGTGGTGCACTCCTCCACCACCAGGTGGACGCCGGTACCGCCGAAGCCGAAGGCGCTCACCCCCGCCCGGCGTGGCCCGGCGCGGTCGGGCCACGGTGTCGGGGTGGTCGCCACGGTCAGCCGAGCGGCGTCGAGCGCGGAGCGATCGGCAAGGTCGCACTCCGGCTGCGGGGGTATCACGCCCCGCTGCACGGCCAGGACCGACTTGATGAGCCCGGCGATCCCCGCGGAGTTCAGCGAGTGACCGACCACCGCCTTCACGGCACCGAGGTAGGCGGGTTCGGGGCGTTCTCCGCGCAGTTCGCGCAGGACACCGAGCTCGACGGGGTCCCCAACCGTGGTCCCGGTGCCGTGCGCCTCCAGATAGCCCACCGCGTCCGGGGCGAGGCCCGCGTCCCGGTAGGCCCGGCGCAGTGTGCGGAGCTGACCGGCCGCCTGAGGGTGCATACCGCCCTGCACGGTCCCGTCGTTGGCCGTTCCCACGCCGCGGATCACCGCGTAGACCCGGTCGCCCGCCGCCAGGGCGTCGGTCAGGGGCCGCAGCACCAGGACTCCCGCGCCCTCGCCCAGGACGAAGCCGTCGGCCTTCGCGCCGAAGGGCAGGCAGCGGCCGCTGCGCGAGATGGCGCCGATCCGGCACAGCCCGACCAGCAGGTCGGGGGTGAGTACGAGTTGCGCGCCGCCCGCGAGGGCGATGCGGGAGCGGCCGGCGCGCAGTGCGTGCACGGCGTTGGCCACGGCCATGAGACCGCCCGAGCAGGCCGAGTCCAGGGCGTAACTCTCGCCGTGCAGGTCGAAGACGGAGCTGATGGTGTTGGGCCCCATGTTGAGCAGGAGGCCGGCCACGGAGGTGCCGTTGAGCCCGTGGACGGCCCGGACCGCGTCCGGCAGGCGGGGGTGGGCGAGCCGGGCCCCGAACTCGCCACCGGCTATTTGGCGCATCCGGATCTGCAGGGTGCTGAGTTCGCGGTAGCCGCCCTCGGTGAGCGCGGTGATCACCGAGGTCTCCTCGCGGTCGAAGCCGTCGGCCTCCCACCCCGCGTCCTGGATGGCCTCGCGGGCGAGGTCGATCAGCAGCCGGGCCTGCGGGTCCATCGCCCGGGCCCGCCGCGGGGGGATGCCGTAGTGGGCCGCGTCGAAGTGGCCCACGTCCGGCAACAGCGCCATGGTGTCCGTGTACGCCGACGAGGTGTCACGGAGGTTGTCGCCGAGGAAGGCCGCGGTGCGCCAGCGCGAGTCCGGGATCGCCCCGAACTGGGCCTGCGGGGCGGTCAGGAGCCGCCAGTACTGGTTGACATTGCGCGCTCCCGGGAATCGGCACGCCATCCCCACGACGGCGATGTCCTCTCGCCGTGGCCTGGGGTCCTCCATATGGTCCATCCCTGTCCTGTCACCCGTGTCCGCCGCCGGCCGCGAGTCGCTCGCGCCACCATGCGACGGTCTCCTTGACCTGCTCGTCGACGGGGGTGGACCGTACCGCGAACGCCGCCTCGTAGGCGCTCGAATTTACGACGAACGGACGGTCGAACTGGTAGCGGATCTCCTTCAGTTCGCGGATCAGCGGGGAGAACAGCGCGGCCACGCCGACCACCGTGGACGGAAGCCCGCGCACGGCGACCGGGCCTGTTCCCGCCTGGGCGCAGAGTCGCCCGACCATCTCCCGTACGGACAGCGCCGGCTGGGTCGGTACGTGCCAGGCGCGTCCCCAGGCTCGCTCCTGGTCCGCGACCTCGACCAGCGTCCGGGCGACATCGGGGAGGTAGGTCCAGCTGTGCGGGGCGTCCGGGTCCCCCAGTGTGGTGACGGGCTTGCCGCGCAGCAGCGGTGGCACGACCCGTGCGGCCAGGTGCCCGCCGTCGGTGACGCCGGGTCCGAAGAAGTCCGAGGCGCGCACCTCGACGGCCCTGATCCGGCCCTGCTCGTGCAGTTCGCGCGCCTGCTCCCAGACCGCGGCGCGGACCCGTCCCTTGGTGCCGGTGGCCGCGAGCGGCAACTCCTCGGTCATGGGGCCGTCCACCGGGCCGTAGCCGTAGAGGTTGCCCAGCATGACCAGTACGGCCCCGGTCTCCTCGGCCGTGGCGCAGAGCGAGGAGGCCAGCGGCGGCCAGTCGCCGGCCCAGTGGTGGTAGGGCGGTGCCGCGCAGCTGTGGATCGCCGCCGCGCCCCGCGCGACGTCGATCAGCCCCTCGGTGTCCGTCGCGTCCAGCGCGACGTGTTCGATCCCGGGTTCCGGGCTTCGGCCCGATCTGGTGACGACCCTTACGGTACGGCCCTGTTCGGCGAGGAGCCGGGCGGTTGCGGAGCCGGCGGGACCAAAACCTATGACGACATGAAAGCTCACGTGCGCACACTAGCGCGGGCGACCGGCGCACCCTTCCCCGGAGGAACGTCTCCCGGCCAGCGCGGAGGCGCGGGGCGCCGGACACTGGGGAGATGAGCGGCAACCCCACCGATGGCCGGTTCGGCGCCCCCGTCAACGGGCCCGCCGTCTCCCGCGAGGAGTTCGACGCCCTGTTCGCGTCGGTCCGTACGTGGGGCCGGTGGGCGGCGGCCGACCGCGGGGCCTGGAACCGGGTGACGGCGGAACACGCGCGCAGGGCCACCGCCGCGGTCCGGGAGGGAACGGTCGTCCCGTTGGCACGCCCCTGGGACACCCGCCCCGGCCCGGACAACGCCAAGCCCGCCCTGCACTACATGTCCGACCTCGGCGACGTGCAGGCTCCGGAACCGTCCGTCTACAAGGACTTCCTCGGCGCGGACTACCACGGCAAGGGCGTGACGCATCTCGACGCGCTGTCACACGTCGCCTACCGGGGGCGACTGTACGACGGGCGCGCGGCGCGCGAGTCGGTCGACGCGGCGGGGGCCCGCTTCGGCGCGGTGTCGGCGCTCGGCGCCCTGGTCACGCGGGGCGTCCTGGTCGACCTGCCCGCCGCCCTCGGGGTCGAATGGCTCGAACCGGGTCGTGCGGTGCACGCGCGGGACCTCCTCGCCGCGGAGGAGGCGCTGGGGGTGACGGTCGGGGACGGCGACGCGGTGCTGCTGCGCTCCGGGGCCCTGCGCCGGCGCCGGGAGCTCGGCCCGTGGAATCCCGACGAGGCGAGCGCGGGCTGGCACGTCCACGCCGTGCCGCTGCTGGCCGAGCGCGCCGTCGCGCTGCTGGGCGGCGACGGGGACAGCGATGTACGGCCTTCGCCGGTCGAAGGGCTGCACTCCCCCGTCCACACGCTCGCCGTGACGGCGATGGGGGTGCCCCTGCTGGACAACCTGGATCTCGAACACATCTCGGCCGCGTGCGCCGCGGCGGGCCGTTACGCGTTCCTGCTCGTCGTGGCACCGCTGAACGTGCCCGGCGGGACGGGTTCGCCCGTCAATCCGGTCGCGGTCCTGTGACGGCCGGGCCCGCTGATCACTTCGTTCCCACACCTCATTGCCGAAATGTGAGGAATATACTCAAATCTGGTGATCGAGGGCGCACGGTGAGGGAAGTGATGCACATGGGGGTCGTCGGAGACCGCATCGGCCCCGTGCGCTTCCGTGACCGATTCCTGCAGGGCGAGTCGGTCGAGGGGAGCGTGAGAAGTCCGATCCTGAGTTCGTGGCAGCGCAGCCGTCTGCTGGGGCTGTCGCCGGACCAGTCGGAGCTCCCCTTCGAGCAGGACTTCGACCTGGAGGGTCCGCTGCTGCGCGCCGCCGAGCCGGTGCTCGACCGCCTCCAGGCCATTTTCGCGGGCAGCCGGACGAACATCTGCCTCGCCGACGGTCAGGGCATGGTGCTCGCACGACGCTTCGGCGAGAAGTCCATGGTCAGGCAGCTCGCCCCGATCCAGATCCTCCCGGGGTTCGTCTTCGCCGAGCAGTACGCCGGGACGAACGGCATCGGCCTCACCCTCGCGGAACGGCGGCTGTGCCAGGTCTACGGCGCCGAGCACTTCGCCGAGCGGTCCCAGGCGAGCGCCTGCACCGCGATCCCCCTGCGCGACCAGCTCAGCGGGCACATCCAGGGCGTCCTGTGCCTCGGCTACCCCTACACCGAGGCGGACCCGGCGCTCATCCCCGTGGTGCGCAAGGCGGCCGAAGCCATCGAGCGACGGCTGATGGACCAGAGTTCGGCACGCGAGCACGGTCTGCTGCAGGCCTACCTCGATGCCGCCGACCTGGCCCGGAGCGGTGAGCACGGTCTCGACGGGCACTCGGTCTCGATGGCCGACTTCCTCCAGAGCGAGCTGGAGCAGAGCGACCAGGCGACCCTCAAGGAGAAGGCCACGGAGCTGATGTCCGGGGACCGGCGGGCCGCCGCCGAGGTGCCCCTGTCCCGCGGCCGGTGGGTCACCCTGGTCAGCCGCCCCGTGACGAGCGCCGCCGGGGTGGAGGGGGTCGTCGTCGAGGCACTGCTGCCCGAGGACTCGGAGCGGCACGCCCCCGCCCCCACCCACCCGCACGCCCCCGCCGCGGCTCCGCCCGCGTTCCGGCCCCACGTCGCCCCAGGTCCCGCCCCCGGTCCCGCCCCCGCGGGCGTCCGCGCACGCGGCGCACCACCCGCCGACGGACCCACCCAGGGTGGCCGGGTCAGAGGGCTGGTGCTGGTGGGCGAGCCCGAGGTGGGCAAGTACGCCGTCGCGGCCCGCCGGCGCCTGGAGCTGCTCGCCGAGGCCAGCAACCGCATCGGCACCACCCTGGACGTGAGCCGCACCGCCTGGGAGCTCGCCGAGACGGCCGTCCCGAGGTTGGCCGATTTCGTCACCATCGACCTGCCCAAGGGCGTCCTGCTCGGGGAGGAGTCCCCCCATCCCACCACCGAGATGCACCGCACGGTGGTCCACGGCATTCGCGAGGACTGCCCCTTCTATCCGGTCGGCGCGCAGGTCAGCCTGCGTCCCACCACGCCCCACATGCGCTGCATCGCCACCGGGCAGCCGGTGCTCGAACAGGACCTGAAGGCCGCCTTCGGCTGGATCGCCCAGGACCCCCAGCACGCCGAACTGCTGCTGGCGCACAACATCCACTCCCTCATCACCGTCCCGCTGCTCGCCCGTGGCGCCGTCCTCGGCGTCGCGAGCTTCTACCGCTCGCAGAACCCGTCCCCGTACGAGGACGACGACCGCTCGCTGGCCCAGGAACTCGCCGCCCGCGCCTCCCTCTGTATCGACAACGCCCGCCGCTACACCCGCGAACACACCCTCGCCCTCTCGCTGCAGCGCAGCCTGCTCCCCCGCGGGCTCCCCGAGCAGAGCGCCGTCGAGGTCGCCCACCGCTATCTGCCCGCCGAGTCGGGAGTGGGCGGCGACTGGTTCGACGTCATCCCCCTGTCCGGGGCCCGGGTCGCCCTGCTCGTCGGCGATGTCGTCGGCCACGGGCTGCACGCCGCCGCCACGATGGGCCGGCTGCGCACCGCCGCCCGCAACTTCGCCGAGCTGGAGCTGGCCCCCGACGAGCTCCTGACGCACCTGGACAACCTGATGGTGCGCCTCGACCGGGAGGAGGGCGGGGACGGTCCCGACTCCGCCAGCACCGGCATCGTCGGCGCCACCTGCCTGTACGCCATCTACGACCCCACCTCCCAGCAGTGCACGATGGCCCGCGCCGGCCACCCGCCGCCCGCGCTGGTCCGACCCGACGGCGCCGTGTCCCTGCTCGACCTGCCCGCCGGCCCCCCGCTCGGCCTCGGCGGCCTGCCCTTCGAGTCGGTCGAGATCCGGCTCCCCGAGCACAGCCAGCTCGTCCTCTACACCGACGGGCTCATCGAGGACCGCCACCGCGACGTCGACGTGGCCCTCGACGCACTGAACCGGGCACTGGCCCACCCGGACCGGGCCCCCGAGGACACCTGCCAGGCCGTCCTCGACGCCGTGGCACCCGAGCACCCCGATGACGACATCGCGCTCCTCGTCGCCCGCACCAACGCCACCCCCGCGGACCGGATCGCCACCTGGGAGCTCGACGCCGATCCGGCCCTGGTCTCCGAGGTCCGCGCCGCCTCAGTGAGCCAGCTGAACCGGTGGGGGCTGGAGGAATCCGCCTTCGCCACGGAACTGCTGCTCAGCGAGCTGGTCACGAACGCCGTCCGGTACGGGACCGCGCCCATCCGGGTGCGCCTGATCCACGACCGCAACCTGATCTGCGAGGTGCACGACGCCAGCAGCAGCGCCCCGCGCATGCGTCAGTCGGCGACCACCGACGAGGGCGGCCGCGGTCTGTTCCTCGTCGCACAGCTCGCCCAGTCCTGGGGCACCCGCTACACCACCGGCGGCAAGGTCATCTGGGCCGAGTGCAGCCTGGCCGCGGCATGACCCCGCACCCCCGGCCGTTCGGCCATTGGGGTCAGACCGCGCGGTGACATGCCGGGAATGCACCACTACATCCCCGTAGAGTGCCCCGTACCGTCGGGAAGAACTCGGAGGCCGACCCCCGGAGAAGTCTGTGCATGACGCTCCCGACACCTGGGCGAGCCCACCCTCGCACTCCGGTGCCGCACCACTCGTCCGCGTGCGCGGCCTGAGCAAACGGTTCGGCGGCACCCTCGCGCTGGACTCGGTCGACCTCGACATCCACCGCGGCAGCGTTCTCGCCCTGCTCGGCCCCAACGGAGCCGGGAAGTCCACCCTGATCAAGGTGCTGGCCGGGGTCCAACGGGCCGACGCCGGTGAGGTGACGGTGGCCGGCCATCCCCTCGGCAGCCACGCCGCGACCCGGAACATGTCCTTCATCCACCAGGACCTCGGTCTCGTCCCATGGATGACGGTGGCCGAGAACATCGCCCTGGGCACCGGCTACCCCCGCCGCCACGGACTGATCTCCTGGCGACGGACCCGGGAGCGCTGCGACGAGGCCCTGCGGATCGTCGCCGGGCACCTGGACGCCGACGCCCGGATCGCGCGCCTCGGCCCCGCCGAGCGCTCACTCGTCGCCATCGCCCGCGCCCTCGCCACCCGGACCGAACTCATCGTGCTCGACGAGCCGACCGCCACCCTCCCGGCCGCCGACTGCGCGCGGCTCTTCGACGTGCTCCACACCCTGCGCGACCGCGGCCACGGCATCCTCTACGTCAGCCACCGGCTCGACGAGGTCTACCAGGTCGCCGACACCTTCGCCGTGCTGCGGGACGGCCGGCTGGTCGATCGGGGCCCGCTCGCCGGTCACAGCCCGGACCGGCTGGTGCGCGCGATCGTGGGCCACGCACCGGCCGGACGGACACCCGGCACGGCCCCGGCCGCCGGAGCACCCCTGCTGCGCCTCGACCGGGTGCGGACCGTGGCCTCCGGAGAGGTCAGCCTGGACCTGCGCGCCGGAGAGATCCTCGGCATGGTGGGCCTGACCGGCGCCGGCCACATGGAGCTGGGCCGCGCCCTCGTCGGCGCCCGGCCGATCCTCGGCGGGCGGGTACTGCTCGACGGCCTGCCGTACCACCCGCGTACGGTCCACTCCGCGCTCGACTCCGGCGTCGGCTTCGTGGCGGCCAACCGGCAGGAGGAGGGCTGCGCCGCCGACCTGACCGTACGGGAGAACTTCCTGGCGAACCCGCGCGCGGCCGGTACCCCGGCGGCGCACTGGATCAGCCCCCGGCGCGAGCGCGCCGAGGCCACCGCCCTCATCGACCGGTTCTCGGTGCACCCCCGCGACGGCGAGGTGCCGATCGCCACCCTGTCCGGCGGCAACCAGCAGAAGGTCATGGTCGGCCGGTGGCTCCGGGGACGGCTGCGCCTGCTCGTCCTGGAAGAGCCGACCGCCGGGGTGGACGTCGGGGCCAAGGCCACCATCCACCGGCTGCTCGACGACGCCCTGGCCTCGGGCCTGGCGGTCCTGCTCATCTCCACCGATTTCGAAGAGGTCGCGGACGTGTGCCATCGCGCCCTGGTGTTCGTCCGCGGGAGGGTGAGCACCGAGCTGAACGGTGCGGCCCTCACGGTCGCCGAACTCACCCGGACCGCCTCGGCCATGCCCGCGATCACCGGACCCACGACGGACCGATGACCATGCCCCCTTCGCCCCCGTCGCCCCCGTCGCCCTCGTCGCCCTCGTCGCCCGATCCTTCTCCGCGGTCCCTGCGGAACCACCTGCGGGGGCACCACATCGGCACCTACGGCCTGCTGGTCCTGGCCGTCCTGCTCTTCCTGGTCTTCTCCCTCGCCCTGCCGAACACCTTCCCCACCCGCGACAACGTCTCCTCGATCCTGTCCAACCAGTCGATCCCGGCCATCCTGGCCCTCGGCGCGACCATCCCCATCGCCACCGGCAAGTTCGACCTGTCCATGGGCTACGGCCTCGGCCTGGCCCATGTGATGGTGATGCAGCTCATCGTCGACACGGGCTGGCCGTGGCCGCTCGCCTGTCTCACCGTGGTCCTCGGCGGGGCGCTGGTCGGCGTCCTCAACGGCGTCATCGTCGAGTACGTGCGGATCGACTCCTTCATCGCCACGCTCGGCACCGGCAGCATGATGTACGCCGTCACCGGCTGGATCACCGACGGCTCCCGCATCGTCCCCGGCCCGGACGGCCTGCCCACCGCCTTCACCGGCCTCTACGACTCCCGCTTCCTCGGGCTGCCGCTGCCCGCCTACTACGTCCTGGCCCTCGCGGCGGCGCTCTGGGTGGTCCTGGAACGGTTGCCGCTCGGCCGGTGCATGTACGTCATCGGCTCCAGCCGGCGCACCGCCGACATCATCGGCATCCCCGGCCACCGGTACTCCGTCTACGCCTTCGCCGGATCGGGCCTGGTCACCGGCCTCGCCGGGGTCCTCCTCGCCGCCCAGCAGCAGACCGGCAACCCGAGCGTCGGACTGGACTACCTGCTGCCCGCCTTCGTCGGCGCCCTGCTCGGGTCCACCACGATCAAACCCGGCCGCGTCAACGCCCTCGGCACCGTCGTGGCCGTCGCCGTCCTCGCCATCGGGCTCGCCGGCATCGGCCAGCTCGGCGCCGACTTCTGGGCCACCCCGCTGTTCAACGGCGCCACCCTGCTCATCGCCGTCGGCCTGGCCGGCTACTCCGCCCGCCGCCGACTGCGCACCCCCTAGAAAAAATTCGTACGCGCACCGCGTCAGGAGCACCGTGTACCCGAAGGACTCGCACCCCCGCTCGCACCTCAGGACCCCGCTCACGACCGCGGCCCTGCTGACAGCGGCCGCCACCCTCCTCGCCGGCTGCGGGAGCGGCGGCCCCTCCACCGGCGCCGCGCCACCCAAGGCCGGTTGCCCCACCGCCCTCGCGAGCGCCGGGGCGGCCGTCGCGCGGGCCGAGAACTCCGACACCGCCTGGCACGGCCCCACCACCGGCCCCGCCGCGGTCCCCGGCAAGTCGATCGTCTACGTCGCGCAGACCATGACCAACCCCGGTGTCGCGGGCGTCGCGAAGGGCGTCGAGGAGGCCGCGAAGGCCATCGGCTGGCAGGTCCGTGTCATCGACGGGGACGGCACCCCGGCCGGTATCCAGGCGGCGCTCAGCCAGGCCATCACCCTGCGGCCCTCGGGCATCGTCATCGGCGGCTTCGATCCCCAACTGACCTCGCAGCAGATGGCGCGGGCCGAAGCGGCCGACATCCCGGTGATCGGCTGGCACGCGGTGGGCTCCCCCGGCCCGAGCGAGAGACCCAAACTGTTCACCAACGTCACCACCAAGGTGGAGGATGTGGCGAGGATCAGCGCGGACTGGATCATCGCCCGGTCCGCGGGCGACGCCGGGGTCGTCCTCTTCACCGACGACTCGATCCCGTTCGCCAAGAACAAGGCCGAGCTGATCCGCAAGGAGCTCGCCACCTGTTCCGGCGTACGACTGCTGAGCTACGAGAACATCCCCATCCCCGACGCCGCGAGCCGCACCGCGCAGGCGGTCTCCTCGCTGCTCTCCCGCTTCCAGGACGACTGGACGTACTCCGCCGCCATCAACGACCTGTACTTCGCGGACGCGGCGCCGGCCCTGCGGGCGGCGGGCAGGCCGGGCTCCGGGCCGCCGTTCAACATCGGCGCGGGCGACGGCGACCCCTCCGCCTTCCAGCGGATCAACAGCAAGCAGTTCCAGGCCGCCACCGTGCCCGAGCCGTTGAACCAGCAGGGCTGGCAGATCGTCGACGAGTTCAACCGTGCCTTCGCCGGCCGACCGGCCAGCGGCTACGTGGCCCCGGTGCACATCGCCACGGCCGACAACAGCGACGGCGCCACGTCCTGGGACCCGTCCGGATACCGCGAGGGGTACCGCAGGATCTGGGCCGGCTGACGACAGGCGTCACCACCGGCACCGGTCCCGCTCGGTGCGAGGCCGGTGCCGGGTGCCGGGTGCCGGGTGCTACTGGTACGGGTCGAAGGGGATGCCGGCCGGCTTGGCCTCCGCCAGGTGGTTGGCGAAGGAGTCGTCCCTCAGGCCGAAGTGCGCGCTGCCGAAATCGGCCTGGGTGAGCTTTTCGCGCACGGTCGCCGGGTAGCCCGACCACCCCACGAGCGTGGGGAACTGCCAGGTGCCGCGGTGGTTCTCGGGCGGCTCGTCGTTGGTGTTCGCCGCGCGGAAGCAGTGCGTGCCGATGCCGTCCTTGTGGTAGACGATCTTGGGGTGGTTGCCGTCCCAGCGGATCTGGTCGCGCGAGTGGACGTTGAAGTCCCCGTGGGCGGAGGTCGCGACGTACTTGGCCTCGTTGCCCTGGATCCACACGACCACGTGTTCCCAGTCGTGGCGGTGGCCGCCGAGCTCGATGCCGGGAAGGGCCTGGTCCTTCTCGAAGTACAGCGCGTAAATGACGGCGCACCAGCCGTTGTTGCACTTCCAGCGGGAGTAGCCGTTGGTGTTGGCGAGGTCCGAGGCGTCCCGGCAGCTGCCGTTGAGGGCACCGGTGGGCCTGAGCCCGCCGTTCAGGACTCCGTTCGCGCTGATGGCGGGTGTCGGATAGCAGCCGTCGGTGTCGTAGTCGTAGGCGGGCTGGTAAGTCAGCTCGATCGCTTCGGCTTTGCCGGGGAGCGCCGGGGGCGGCGCCGCGAAGGCCACCTGGGGAACGGCGACGACCACCGCGAGGGCGGCACCGACGACCACCATCGATCTCCGGATGTGACGGTTCGTCCGCAAAACGGGCCTCCTGGCCGGCCGGGTGCGAGGGTGGCGGACGCATCGCGACGGAACACCGTCGACCGACACGCCGCGAGCATCATTCGCGAACCGGGGCGACACGGCAAGAGGCCGGGCAGACTCCGTTCCTTGCGCACCGAAGGTGCGTAAAGGCCTTGTACACAATAAAAATTGACGGATTGTCAGGACTGAGCCGGGCGTCTTCTCCGACCGGTGGGGGCCCTCATCCGACCGCGATGCGGCCGGGGACACGGACGGGGACGCGGACGGGGACGCGGACGCGGGAGACCGCGCAGGATGATCGTGGTGCGACCCGCTCGCCACCGCTCGGCGGCGAGGTCTCGCCACGCCGGGCACAGCGACAGCCCGGTGATCGGCTCATCCGTCACCGAGCTGTGTGGCCCGCTCGACCGGGCCGCGCCCCGCGGATCTTCAGGCGGGCATCAGCCGAGGGTGTTCATCAGGATGATGGCCAGGAGGTCCAGGAGGATGACGGCGACGACGGCGCCGATCATGAACCAGGCTTTGCGTGATTCGTCCATGCCCACGGGTCACCTCCCGGCCGGGGCGGCCTCCGTCCGGGGACCGCGCGGAGGACTCGTCCGTCTCCGGCCATCATGACCCGATTCCGGGCGGGTCGCTCGCGGCAGGTCAGGCGACCCAGGCTCCGGTCATGCCGACGACCGCCGAGCCGTCCTGGTCGACCAGCTTGTTCCCCGTGAAGTCACGGGCCCACTGAGAGGTCTGGATACGGAAGGCGGGCCGCTCGACGGTGAGCGCCTCCATGACGGACTCGGCGGCGCCGGCCGGGGTCTGCGCGCCGTTCAGGAACTGACCGACGGTGCGCTCGACGTAGTGGCGCAGCGCGTCGGAGTACGGGCCGGCGGCGGCGATCCGGGCTTCGAGGTCTAGGCCGATGTTGTTCACGAACTCCGTCGCGACGGCGCCGGGCTCGATGACGGACACGCTCACACCGACGGCGCCGGCGACGGGGGCCAGGCTCTCCATGTATCCCTCCACGGCGAACTTCGCCGCGCAGTAGGCCTCGTTGAAGGGCTGGCCGATGACGCCGCCGACGCTGGTGACCGTGATCAGCCGGCCGCCGGTGGCCCGCAGGTGCGGCAGCGCGGCCTTGGAGACGTTCAGTACGCCGAAGAAGTTGACCTCCATGACCTCGCGGACGTCGGCGACGGATTCGAGCTCCAGAGTGCCCACGTGCCCGGCGCCTGCGTTGTTGACGACGGCGTCCAGCCGGCCGTAGTCGGCGATGACGCCCTCGACGGCGGCGGTGACGGAGGTCTCGTCGACGACGTCGAGCTGCCGGATGTCGATCTCGACGCCGGCCTCGACGGCGGCCTTGCGCAGGGCGTCGGCGCGGCCGGTGTCACGCAGGGTGGCGACCGTACGCCAGCCCGCCCGGGCGGCGGCGATCGCGGCGGCCAGGCCGATACCGGAGGAGGTACCGGTGATCAGGACGGTGCGGGCGGGGGTGACGGAGCCGGAGGCAGGGGTGGTCGACATGGCGGGCCTTTCACAGGGGGGATTTATGTGCGTGCACACACACTATAAAATTATGTGCGTGCGCACGCAAGCTCTAGACTGCCGACATGCCGAAGAAGCTCACCGAAGCCGAGATGCCGGCGGCCGACTACGCCTTCTACGGGCTGGTGTGGGCCGGGACGGTCATGACCGATCGTGTCGACCGGGCCCTGGTCAAGGCCCACGACCTCCCCGTGTCCTGGTTCGAGGTCATGCTGTGGCTGGCCTCCAGCCCCGAGCCGGTGCCCGCCTCCGTACTCGGCAACAGCACCCTGCTCAGCCGCAGCCAGGTCTCCCGCGTCGTGGACGCCCTGCAGGCCCGGGGCCTGGTGACCCGCACGCCCTCGGCGCGCGACGCCCGGTCGGTCGAGGTCTCCCTCACGGAGGCGGGACGTACGGTGTTCGCCGAGGCCGACGCCACTCGCCGCGAAGCCCTGACCCCCGTCTTCACCGAGCTCCTCGACGAGCGGGACCTGGAGGCGCTGGGCACCGTGTGGCGCAAGCTCAAGGCGGCGAAGGCCGCACAGGCCGAGCAGGAGCGCGCCAGGTAGTCCCCGGTCCGGGAAGGGGTGCGGGCCACCGTCGACCTGACACACTCAGCCGAGCTGGTAGTCGAACCAGATCCGGTGGGCGCCGTCCGCATCGACCGCCATGCCCCCGGCACCCGCGATTCCCGCCAGCGCGCCGGTGCCGCTGGAGGGCACGATGGTGAAGAACTCCGCGGTGCGGTCGCTACCGGACGTGGTCGCCGAGTGCACGAAGTTGAAGGACCCGTCCCGGCCGTTCAGTGAGCCCTCGAAGGACTCCATGGCGACATAGGTACCGACGCCGGTCCCCTGGTCGAACGCGGCGGTGAACAGGGTCGCGGAGCGGCCGGCCACCTCGCCCTCGAACGACTTCTCCATGGTCGCGACACCCACGGGGAGCCCGGTGGGGACGGCGGGCTCCGGCTTCAGCTCGGTCGGGACGAACGCTTCGACGGTGAACGTTCCAGTAGCTCTCATGGACCGACCGTAGCGGTGCGCACCGACAACGGGTGGCCGGGCGGGACGGCGCGGCCGCCGCGCGCGGCGCCGGCAGCGCTGTCAGCCGAGGTGCTAGTGCTGTGACCGGAAAGGTCCACCGGGTCGCGACGCCCGGTACGGCACCTCGCCGCGTTGTCGGACCACGGAAGTACGTCCGGTACGCCCGCGGCCCCCTCCGCCTCGCGATGCACCGCACCGGACACCGCGACCCGGCAAACCTTCCCGGCCACAGCACTACTCGGGGGTGAGCGTGGCGGCGGCCGCGAAGAGGCGGGCGCACCGCCGCGTCATGGCCTCCGGCGTCTGCTCCGGGTGCTTGACCCACCAGCGGACGAGGGTGGCGACCAGGTCCCGCCAGACGTACTTGAGCGCGTCGGCGTCCAGCGGGTCGGTGGATCCGGCCGAACGCAGCAGTTCCGCGGTGCCGCCGGCGGCGAGCCGGTCGATGGCCGACCAGTACGCCGAGGCCCGGCGCGCGGCCTCACCACCGGGCGGCAGGGTGGTGTCGTAGAGCACGAACCACGCCTCCCGCTGCCCCTCCAGGGCGGTGAAGATGCTGTGCAGCACGCGCAGCGGCGTGTGCGGTGCGGCCCCGCCCTCGCCCATCGCCGCGCGGATGGTGTCCAGCAGCCGGTCCCCGACCGGGACCAGACAGGCCACGTACAGGTCCTCCTTGGTACCGAAGTACTGGTGCAGCAGCGTCTTGGTGACGCCCACGCGTGCGGCGATCGCGGGCAGCGACGCCGCCGCGTAGCCGTGCCTACCGAACTCCTCCGTGGCCGCCTCCAGCATCTGCCGACGGCGGTGCTGCCGCGGGACTCCCTTGGTGCCGGCCTTCGATGAATGCGAGGAGGGGGTTGCCATGCGCCGATATTATCAGTAGGTAATTTACCGCTAGGTAAGTTACCTCGACCCCTGGAGCGCCGCCATGGCCGGCACCACCTCGCAGCCCACCCAGCCCACCGCCCGCACCCGCTCCTGGTGGGGCTGGGGCTGGGCCGACGCGCATCCCGACGACGCGGAATGCACCGCGATGGGCGCCCTGCTCCCCGGTACCCTCAGCCGTCCGCTCCCCGTGCCCCGCGTCCGTGACCTGGCCGTCGCCGCCCCCGCCGTCGAACCCCCGCGGAGCCTCGCCCACCTGATCGACGCAGATCCCGGGGACCGCGCCGCGCACTCCATGGGCAAGGCCTACCGCGACGTGGTGCGCGCCCTGCGCGGACGCCCGGGCCGCATCCCCGACCTCGTCGCCCGCCCCACCGACGACCAGGGCGTGGCCGATCTGCTGGACTGGGCCGGCGAGCGGCAGGTCGCCGTCGTCCCGTACGGCGGGGGCTCCTCGGTGACCGGCGGCGTCGAGTACCGCGGGGATGCCCACCGGGCGGTCATGTCCCTGGACCTGACCGCCATGGGCCGCGTACTGGAGGTGGACACCGAGGGCCGGGCGGCGCGCATCCAGGCCGGCACGCTCGGACCGAGCCTGGAGGACCAGCTGCGGACCCACGGCCTCACCCTGCGGCACTTCCCGCAGAGCTTCGAGTTCTCCACGCTGGGCGGCTGGCTCGCCACCCGGGCCGGCGGCCACTACGCCACCGGCCGCACGCACATCGACGATTTCGTCCAGTCGCTGTGCGTCGTGACCCCGGCCGGCATCAGCAACTCCTGGCGGCTGCCCGCCTCGGGGGCCGGCCCCTCCCCCGACCGCCTGTTCCTGGGCTCCGAGGGGGCCCTCGGCGTCATCACCGAGGCATGGGTGCGCCTGCAGGAATGCCCCCGTCACAAGGCGTCCGCCGCGGTCGCGTTCACGGACTTCCGGAGCGCCCTGCGGGCGGTGCGCGCCCTCGCGCAGTCCGACCTCTCCCCCGCCAACTGCCGTCTGCTGGACTCCGGTGAGGCCGCGCTGTCGGGCGCCGCGCACGACGGCAGCTCGGTACTGGTCCTCGGGTTCGAGTCGGCGGACGAACCGGTGACCGCCCGGCTCGAACGGGCCGTCGCGCTGGCCCGCTCGCACGGCGGCCGGTACGACGGGTCGGGCGGGGACGGCGGGGTCGGCGGCTCGAAGGGAAGCCCCGAGGCTAGCCCGGACGGCGACGCGGCGGTGAGCGCCTGGCGCTCGGCCTTCCTGCGGATGCCCTACCTCCGCGACGGCCTGGCCCGGATGGGCGCGGTCGCGGAGACCTTCGAGACGGCGGCCACCTGGGACCGGATCCCCGACCTGATCGACGAGGTACGCAGGGAGGTCGGCGAGGCGGCGGTCAAGGCCACCGGCTTCCCCGCGACCGTCAACTGCCGTCTGACGCACGTGTATCCGGACGGCGCGGCGCCGTACTTCACCGTACTCGCCGCCGGCCGGGCCGGGGACGAGGTCGCCGTCTGGGACGACCTCAAGGCCGTCGCGAGCGAGGTCCTGAACCGCCACCGGGCCACCATCACCCACCACCACGCCGTCGGCCGGGACCACCGCCCGGGCTACGACCGCCAGCGCCCCGAGCCCTTCGCCCTCGCCCTGCGGGCCGCGAAGGGGGCCCTCGATCCGCGGGGCATCCTCAACCCCGGCGTGCTCGTGGACTGAGCCCCGCCCGTACGCATGCCGGTACACCGCGGGATGACGCGGAGGGGCCGGGTCCGTCGGACGACGGCCCCGGCCCCCACGGTCGGCGTTCGGTCAGACGCGGTCGGCCGCGATCAGCACGTACTGGAAGGAGCCGTCCTTGTAGGACTCGATGAACGCTTCCTCGATGCCGGTGACCAGGGAGGACGTGGCCCGCAGTTCCCAGTAGGGCAGGGTGTCGGGGGTCAGGTCGATGACGGCCTGCGGGACGAGGCGGTTGTCGGCCATCGCGCGCAGGTACTCGCGGCGGGAGTGGATGTTGCACTCGAAGTGCGCGTTGATCTGGGAGACCCACTTCGAGGGCTGGCCGTACCGCGGGTTCCAGCAGCCGGTGATGGTCACGTATCGGCCGCCGACCTGGAGGACGCGCGAGTGCTCCGCGAAGAGGTCGTGCAGGTCGACGTACATGCTCGACTCGTTGTTCCACGAGCCGGCGGCCTGCCCGGTCTCGAACGGCGTGCTGAGCATGTTGCAGACACGGGCCCGGACGTGGTCCTCGATACCGAGTTCGTGGGCCCGCTGGTTGGCGAAGTCGGCCTGCTTGGCCGACAGGGTGACGCCCTCGACCTTGCATCCGAAGCGCTGGTGGGCCATGACCATCGAACCGCCGCGGCCGCAGCCCGCGTCGACGAGGGTGTCGTCGCGCCCGATCGAGCCGAGGTGCTCGAGGAGGAGTTCGGCCTGGGCCGATTCCAAGCGGTGGAGCTCGGCGATCAGCTTCTTCTCGTATGCGCTGTCCTCGGTGTCGCCGAGGGCGGCGTGATCGATGTCGCCGATGCCGTAGTGGTGGTGGTAAAGGCCGTCGACATCGCCGAGACGAAGGTTCACGGGCCTGGCCTCGTGGTCCCAGTAACGGGCGATGTCCCCCTGGTAGGGAGTCGCCGGGCCCGGGATGAACACGGAGGAGGTACCGGCGGCGGTGAGATCGGTGCTAGTCATGAACAATTCCCATCTTTACCAGAAATCGGGCAGGCTGTAGCGATAGGTGTTGGTCTGGTGCCAGTAATGGTTGCCGTCGACCCACACGGCGACCCCGCGCAGGAAGCGCTGCACGCTCGGAACGGGGCAGGTGACGGCCAGTTCGGCGGCCGCGGCCTCGAAGTCGCGCATCAGGTCGTTGTGAACCTCGACAGCCTTCAGGTAGGCCTCCCGGTCGGAGCGGCTCTCGCGTTCGGCGATCACCACCGGCAGGTTCAAGTGCCGTCCAGGACTGGCCAGTTCCTTGGTGTAGGAGTACAGATCGTTGACGATGGTAGTGGCATTACCGGCCAACGCGATCACCCGTTGCATGGCGGGCTGCGCGTGGAGGTCCGCGGGCAGTTCGTAGCCGCCGACGGAGTCGGTGATGGTGGGGCAGGGGCGGAAGTTGTTGAACTGGCGCATCGCCAGGTACTCCCACACCTCGGGCACGTACTCCGTCTGCGCCCAGGCCCCCTCGGCGAGGTAGCCCATGTGCAGCCGGGCCATGTCGTGCCGGTACCGGTCGGCCTGCGAGGGGGTGGTCGCCTGGAGGAAGTACTCCATGGCGGACCGGTAGGCACGCCGGGGTGCGTCCGAGAGGAGCGACGCCTCCCAGTCCGGCGCGTACTCCTTCGTCGTGTGGACGGGGTCGAGAGCGGTGTGCGCCAGCAGCAGACGACCGCCGAGGCCGATGGGCGAGCCGCCGTGGTCCTCGCAGTAGCAGTCGTCGACCGCGTTCTCGGCGACCATCAGCCGGGTGGCGAGCATCAGGTGGTCGATGCTGGGGGCGTCCGGATGGCAGGCGACCATGTAGCGCCCGACGGAGAAGCCGTCGAACTGGTCCTCCCAGTCCTCCGGGTAGAGCGACACCTCGTCCAGGGCCCAGGCCTTGATCCGGCGACCGAGCTCCTCCACCCGCACCGGATCGGGCTCCGGCACCGGGTGGTAGTAGAGGCCCGGGATCGGGTTGCCCGGGATCCGCGCGGGCGCGTCAGGGGCCGCGGGGACCGCGGGGGCATCGCTCCGGGCCCAGTGCAGGCTCGTCGTACCCAGCCCGCTGGGCCCGCGCAGGATCCGTTCGAGGGCGGCACTCGGCTGCGGCGCGGCGGCCACGGTCGCGGCGGCACCCTCGTCGGGTACGGGTACGGCTACGGGTACTGCTCCGGGGTGGCCCGTCGGCAGGACGGGCAGGGCCGGCGGGGCGGGCGAGACCGGCGGAGAAGGCTCCACGGGCCCGGCGTCGGCGGCCGGTTCGATGCCGGCGGCGAGAGCGCTCGCGAGAACGTGTGCCCCGAAGGACGCCACCGCGGCGGGCAGGCTCGACTGCAGAGGGGAAGGCCCAGGATCGGGCATCCGTAACTCCTTGGAGAGGTAAGTGGGTTGTCCCGGATCCCGGGCGTGCTCGGCGGGCCAGGACAGGCAGGTGTCCTGGCCGTCACGGCCGTCGGGGGGCAGGTCCTCTTAGTCCCGCCTGCGGGCGATCTGCACGTTCTCCAGCACACCGAGCGCGTCGGGCACCAGGATGGCGGCCGAGAAGTAGGTGGTGACCAGGTACGAGATGATCGCCTGCTCGCTGATCCCCATGAAACGGACCGAGAGGCCCGGCTCGTACTCCTCCGGCAGGCCGGTCTGACGCAGACCGACGACGCCCTGGTTGTCCTCGCCGGTTCGCATGACGAGGACGGAGCTGGTGTTCTCCTTGCTGATCGGGATCTTGTTGCAGGGCAGGATCGGGACCCCGCGCCAGGCCGGGACCTGCTGACCGCCGACGTCGACGTGGTCCGGGTAGAGCCCGCGGGCGTTGAACTCGCGCCCGATCGCGGCGATCGTCCGGGGGTGGGCGAGGAAGAACTTGGAACCGCGGCGGCGGCAGAGCAGCTCGTCGAGGTCGTCCGGGGTCGGCGGGCCGGAGTGGGTCTGGATCCGCTGCTTGAAGGCGGCGTTGTGGAGCAGACCGAAGTCCCGGTTGTTGATCAGCTCGTGCTCCTGGCGCTCGCGCAGCGCCTCGATGGTGAGCCTGAGCTGTTCCTCGGTCTGGTTGTGCGGCCCGTTGTAGAGGTCGGCGACCCTGGTGTGGATCCGCAGCACGGTCTGCGCGATGGAGAGTTCGTACTCGCGGGGCTTGAGCTCGTAGTCGACGAACGCGCCGGGCAGGTCCGCCTCACCGGTGTGGCCGGCGGACATCGCGATCTCGGCCTCGCCGTGCCGGTTCTGGCGCTGCTGCGGGAGCGAGCTGAACCGGTTGATGTGGTCCTGGAGTTGCGGCGCCGCGGCGAGCACGGAGGCGAAGTCGCCGCGGGAGAGGGTGAGCAGGATGCCCGGGGTCTCGGCGGTGGCCGTGTAGTCCCAGGTGGCGTCGGCGTCCAGCAGGGCGTTCTCGCCGAACCGGTCGCCGTCGGCGAGTACGGCGCGGCCCGCCTGGGCCACGAGGTCGTCGACCGACTTGCCGACGGACGTCTGGCTGACCCGGCCGTGGGCGATCAGGTGGATCTGGTCGGCGGGGGCACCGCGCTCGACGATCACCTCACCGGCCCGGAAGTCGCGCTGGACGCACCGGCCGGCGATCGCGGTCAGCACGTCGTCGTCGTCGAAGCCGCGCAGCAGGGCCAGTTCGCCGAGCTCGCGCGGGATCACCCGGACGTTCGCGCCGTCCTGGACGAACTCGATGGTGCCGTCGCCCACGGTGTACGTCAGCCGGCGGTTGACCCGGTAGGTGCCACCCTTGGTCTCCACCCAGGGGAGCATCCGCAGCAGCCAGCGGGAGGTGATCTCCTGCATCTGCGGGGCGGACTTGGTCGTGCTGGCAAGGTTGCGGGCGGCCGCCGTGCTCAGGCTGGACTGCCGCGGCGGCTCCAGCTGGGCTTCCGGGCTGGTGTCAACGGTCATCGGGCGAGCTCTCCTTCGTAAGGGTGGTGGACGGCGGACGCGCGTGTCACCGAGGAACGAGGAAAAAAAGGGGGGCGAATATCAGGGAATCCGTACAGATCCGGGGGAACAGTAACGGCCGGTACACCCAGTTGAGCCTGAAAACCGTTGGCGTTACTTCGATACGGTGATCTTGCATCGCAGGTGGTTTGCCGGGGTTATGGACGATATTCGGCCTTGCTCACGAACACGGCCGAAAGGCGCCGCGACGGTCGGCTCCCGCGGCCACCCCTACCCGCCGGTGCGCGTCCGCTCGGACGCGTCCGGCCGCCACATCGCCGTCACCTCCAGCGGGCCCACCGTCAGGCGCCGCAGGGTGGTGAAGCCGAAGCGGCGATAGAGCCGTACGTTCGCCTCGTCGGCGGTGGTGAGGAAGACACCGCCGGGCGCGGGGGTCGCGGCGAGCAGGCGGTCGAGGAGCCGCCCTCCGGCGCCCCGCCCCGCCGCCGCGGGCTCCACGCCGATGAACTCCAAGGTCCAGGCCCCGGGCGGGGTTTCGGCCTCGACGGCGTGCAGGTAACGCAGCGTCCGCAGCAGGGCGCGCGGGCCGCAGCCCGCCAGGGTGCGGCTCGCCCAGGCCGCCCGGGCCGCGCCCGAGGGGGCGGTGGCCGGCGGCGTGAGGACGGCGGCGGCGACGGGTCGGCCGTGCCGATCGACCAGCAGCCGGCGGCGGGCTCCGGGGAGCGTGGCGTGCGTCCGCAGTGTGGTGGTGAACCAGGCCCGCCGTACCCGGTCCGATCCGCCCGAGATCCATGTCATGGCGGGTTCGCGGACGAAGGCGGCGGCGAGCACGGGCGCGCACCGCGCGGGCGGCGGGGCGTCGTCGTGGTCACCAGCGTCGGGCTCAGACATCGCGCCGCCGTTCCAGCGGCGCCTCCGGCACGAGGTGGCACACCAGGAGCTTGAGGAAGAAGAGCGGCGCGAACCAGGCGAGCGCGGAGGGCACGGGCAGCCAGAACAGGTTGACGACGACGGCGGCGGAGTAACCGGCCATGGCCGTCGGGCGCTTGAGATGGACGGGCGTGAACTCCACGACCACGGCGGCGGAGAGCAGCAGCGCGGTGTTCCCCAGGATCCAGCCGTGGTCCCCACCGAGCACCAGCAGGCCCATCGCGGCGAGGTGCAGCACGTGCGCGCCGACGAAGAGCAGGCGGGCGCGCCGGGCCCCCGGTTCCTGGCGGTGGTACCAACGCTTGGCGGCGTTCGTCGCGTTGGTGAGGATGCCCCCGAGCAGATCGAGGCCGATCAGCACCACCACGGCCCACTGGGGGCCGCTCCAGTCACGGTGGATCCCCGACGACCACACGCCGGCCGCGAGCAGCACCGCGCACCCGCCCGCGCCGAGCAGTTCCACGGCGGACTCGGAGCGGGACTTGCCCGGCCCCATGAACCGCTCCAGGCGGCCCAGCGGTCCCGGCGAGGTGGGCGGTATCTCCCAGCGGATCTCCAGATCAGTGCGCACGCCCGGCCCCTCCGTCCGCTCCGCCGCTCCACAGCCCGCGGAGCAGGCTCCAGACCTGTTCGCCCCCGGGCAGCACCGGCCGTGCCGTCGGCCGCTCCGGAGGTGCCGCGTTCAGCGCATGCAGCGCCCACGCGTCGGCCGCCCGCATCACGGCCGCGGTCGCGCCCGCCAGCAGGTCCGGGTCCACGTCCGTCCGGATGAAACCGAGCCGCCGGCCGTCCTCGACCACGGCCCCGAACCAACCGAGCCACACGCCGCCCCGCGCCCGCCCGACGGCGGCGTCGGCGAGGGCCAGATCGTCCGGGTGGGCACGCAAGTGCGCGACCAAGGCACGCGATCCGGCTTCCAGCCGTGCCCAGAAGTCGGCCTCGTCGCGGGCCGGGGTCCACGGCCCGAGCACGCCGAGGAGGCGGTCGAGGACATCGTCGAGAACCGCGGCGAGGAGGTCCTCGCGGCCGTCGAAGTACTGGTAGGCGGCGGTCTTCGAGAAGCCCGCCGCCTCGATGATCTTGTTGTACGAGGCGGACGCGGGGCCGTGCTCGGCGAAGTGCGCGCGGGCGACGGCGAGGATCGCCTCCTGTCGCTCGGCCGGCAGTCGATGGAATCGAGGGAGCGGAGTCATGTACTTACGGTACACACCAGTGGGGTGTACTGCTAGTACACCCCACTGGTGCGCCACACCCGAGGGAACCGAATTGATCACGTATGACGTCTTCAGGGGCACATGACCGGCCAGGAAGAGGAGGACCTGACGTGAGGACCCCGGACGCATCAACGTCCCGACGCGCGCTGCTGACCGTGGGAGCGGGGGTGGCACTCGCCGCCGCACTACCGGTGGGCACGGCGAGTGCCGCGTCGCCGGTGGCGGGCCTGCGCGCGCTGGAGCGCGAGTACGGGGCGCGGTTGGGGGTGTACGCGCTCGACACCGGCTCCGGCCGGACCGTGGTCCACCGGGCCGACGAGCTGTTCCCCATGTGCTCGGTGTTCAAGACGCTCGCGGCGGCGGCCGTGCTGCGGGACCTCGACCACGACGGCGCGCATCTCGCCAAGCGGATCCACTACACGCTCCAGGACGTCACGGACGCGGGCGGCGGGTCGATCACCGAGAAGCCCGAGAACATCGCGAGCGGCCTGACCGTGGCGGAACTCTGCTCCGCCGCCATCGCCCAGAGCGACAACGCGGCCGGAAACCTGCTGCTGCGCGAGCTCGGCGGCCCTACCGCGGTCACCCGCTTCTGTCGCTCGCTGGGCGACCGCACGACCCGGCTCGACCGGTGGGAGCCCGAGCTGAACTCGGCGGAGCCGTCGCGGGTGACGGACACGACCAGCCCCCGCGCGATCGGTCGGACGTACGCGCGTCTCGCGCTCGGCGACGCGCTGGACTCCGGGGACCGGGAGCGACTGAACGGGTGGCTGCTGTCGAACACCACCAGCGGTGACCGCCTGCGGGCCGGCCTGCCGAAGGACTGGGCCGTCGCGGACAAGACGGGCGCCGGTTCGTACGGGACGAACAACAACGTGGGTATCGCCTGGCCGCCGGGGCGCCCGCCCATGGTCCTGGCCATCCTCTCGACGATGCCGGAGGCGACGGCGCCGCGCGACAACACCCTGATCGCCAGAACCGCGAAGCTGCTGGCGGACACGCTCGCCTGACGGCGGCCCCCCTCAGGCAACGTTCGGTATCTACTCCCGCGGGCGCGCGAGGCGCAGTCCGTCCAGGTTGAGGTCGAGGAGGCGTTCGGCCTGGTCCCGCCGGTCAGGGCCGGCCGAGGTGAGGGCGATGCCCGCGAGGGCGGCGAACATGTCGGTCGAGCTGATGTCGGCCCTGATCGCGCCCGCGGCGGTGCAGGCGTCCATGAGGGACGTGAGGGCGTCCTGGATCATCCGGCGACTGTCGGTGTACGGGTCGGTCCCCGCGGCGAGGACGGCCCGCATCGCGTCGGCCATGCCCATCTTGGCGGTGGCGTAGTCGATGAAGCGGCGCGTCCAGGCGCGCAGGGCCTCGTACGGCGGCAGGCTCTCCAGCAAGGTCGGGACGGAGTCGCACAGTCGGGCGACCTCGTTCCGGTAGGCCGCCTCGATGAGGGCTTCCTTGGTGGGGAAGTTGCGGTAGAGGGTGCCGGTGCCCACGCCGGCCTCCTTGGCGATGCGCTCGAAGTGCGCCTCCAGACCCTGCTCGGTGAACACGCGCACCGCGGCAACCAGGATCTTGTCCCGGTTGCGCTGCGCGTCGGCTCTCAACGGGCGTCCTGCGTCTGCGGCCATCAGCGGCTCCCTCGCTCTCACTTGCTAAGTGGAGGAGCCTCCACTTACTGTGAGCTGAAGTGGCGGCGCCTCCACTTTCACTCTAGGGCATGGCCGCGGCCTGCCCATTCCTCTTCCGAAGGGACTCCCGGTATGTCGGGAATCGAAGGCAAGGTCGTCGCCGTCACCGGCGCCGGCAGCGGTATCGGGGAGGCGACCGCCCTCCTGCTCGCCGAACGGGGCGCGAAGGTGGTCCTCGGCGCACGCCGCACGGAACGACTGGAGGCGCTGGCCGCCCGGATCGAGCGGGCCGGCGGTCGAGCCGCCTGGATCCGTACGGACGTGACGCGGCGCGCCGACCTGTCCGGCCTCGTCGGCCTGGCGCGGGAGCGGTACGGCAGGCTCGACGTCCTCGTCAGCAACGCCGGGGTCGGACTCATCTCCCCGCTCGACGAGCTGCGCGTCGAGGACTGGGAGGAGATGATCGACGTCAACCTCAAGGGCGTCCTCTACGGGATCGCCGCGGCGCTCCCCGTCTTCCGGGAGCAGGGCTCCGGACACTTCGTCAACACCGTGTCCACCGCCGGACTGCGCGTCGTGCCGCTCCAGTCGGTGTACGCGGGCACCAAGAACGCCGTGCGCACGATCTCCGAGGGCCTGCGCCAGGAGGCCGGGGACACCCTGCGCGTGACCGTCGTGTCGCCGGGGGCCGTCCGCACGGACTTCACGGAGCGCATGGACCCGCAGGCGCGGGCCCGGATCGACCGGATGATGGAAACCGCACTGTCCCCGGACGCGGTGGCCCGCGCCATCGCCTTCGCCGTCGAGCAGCCGGACGGTGTCGACGTGGGCGACATCGTCGTACGCCCCACCGCGCAGGCCTGAGCACCCGGGACGGGGACCGGCTCCGGCCGCGGCGGAGCCGTGCCGTGCCGGTCCCCCGGGACCGCGTTCCTACGGGGCCATCTCGTAGGTGCCGGACAGGGCCTCGACCCGCGCCCAGACGCGCGCCGCCCGCTCCTCGTCGACGACCGGACGCCGGACGACGCCCAGCGCCCAGTCCTGCTGGGCCGCCGTCGCGGAGTCCTTGCCGTACAGCTCGACCGCGTGGCCGGAGAAGTCGCGCACGAGGACGGAGAACAGCTCGTCGAGCACCGACCCGTCCAGGTCCGTCAGACGGGCCTGCTCCAGGATCAGCTGGCCGTAGACGACGAGCGCGAACAGCTGGCCCACCGAGAGGAGGAAGTCGAGGTCGCGGCTCTGCTCCTCGTCCGGGGCGACGGTGGCCACGAAGGTGCAGAGGGCGTCGGCCTGCTCGCGGAACCGGGCCACGTTCGGCACGTCGGCGTACGCGTCGTAGGCGGTCCGCCAGTCGTGGAACTGTACGGCGCCCAGCCCGCGGGCCGGGCCCTGCTGGAACAGGAAGGCGTCGTCGGCCGCGTCGAGCCGGGTCGGTACGGCCGGGTACTCGGCCGGGTTCAGCAGGTGGTTGCGCATGAACTTGAGGATCAGGGCGAGGTTGACGTGGACCGTGCCCTCCAGCTTGGGCAGTCCGCGGATCTCGATGGCCGCCTGCGCGAAGTAGTTGTCCTTCTCGAAGCCCTTGGCCGCGATGACGTCCCACATCAGGTCGATGACCTTCTCGCCCTCCGTGGTCACCTTCATCTTCGTCATCGGGTTGAACAGCAGGTAGCGGCGGTCGTCCGGGCCGGCGGAGCGGAAGTAGTCGACGGCGCGGTCGCTGAAGAGCTTCATCCCGACCAGGCGGACGTACGCGTCGGCCAGCTCCCGGCGCACGTGCGGGAAGGCGGTGACGGGGCGACCGTAGAGGACCCGGTTGTGCGCGTGGGTGACGGCCTCGTACATCGCGTGCTCGCAGATGCCGATGGAGGCGGTGCAGAGGTTGAACTTGCCGACGTTGACGGTGTTCAGGGCGGCGTCGAAGGCGGCCTTGCCGGTGTGCAGGACGTCCTCGGCGCGGACCGGGTAGTCGTCGAGGCGGAACTCGCTGACGTACTTGGAGGAGTCGACGACGTTCTTCACCAGGTGGTACGCCGGGTGGCGGCTGTCGGCGGCGAAGAAGACGTAGCCGTCGGGGCCCTCGATGTCGGTGCGGCGGCCGAAGACGGAGACGAGACCGGCGGCGTTGCCGTTGCCGATGTAGTACTTGGAGCCGCTCGCGAGGAATCCATCGGCACCGGCTTCGTCGACGTACGGCCGCAGCAGCATGTCGGTGGAGTAGATGTCGGCGCCGTGGGTCTTCTCGGACAGGCCGAAGGCGAACACCTCGCCCTCGGCGAGCAGCTGGGCGGCGCGGTCGCGGGCGTCGGCGTTGTCGCTCTGCCAGACCGGGCCGAGGCCGAGGATGGTGACCTGCCAGGCGTACCAGTAGTCGAGGCCGTAGAAGCCGAAGATCTCGTTCAGGGCGGCGATCCGTGCGGTGTCCCAGCGCTTGTCCGACTCCCCCTCGCCGGCGGCGGTGGCCGGGGTCAGGAAGGTCGCGAAGAGGCCCTCCTTCGCGGAGAAGGCGAGGAAGTCGGCGAGCCAGGCGCGGGAGCGGTAGTCCTCGATCAGCCGGCGCTTGCCACGGCTCTCGAACCAGTCGACGGTGGCGCGCAGCAGCCTGCGGGTCTCGGGGTCGAAGTGCGCCGGGTCGTACGTGTGCGGGTTGAAGAGCAGGGCGTCTGCCATGGGGGTTCACCTTCCGAGGGGTTGGAGGAGGGGCGGGGAGGGGGTCGAGCGCATGCGTGGGGGGGGGCGGAGCGGCGGGGTGCGGAGCGGCCGGCCGGCCGCGGCGCGAGGGTCCGGGCGACGTTCAGGCGGTGGCGGTCGGCGCCGTACCGCCGAGCCGGTGGAGGGTGGCGAGGACGTCGTCGAGCCAGGCGATCGTCATCCGCTCGAACGCGATGCCGCCGCGCAGCACGACGTGCTGGAGCTCCTGACCGGCGTCGAGCGGTGCGGGGGCCTGGGGCCCGGTGAAGTCGCGCCGCTCACCGGCGAGATAGCGGGCCAGTCGGTCGCTGTGCGCCCGGTGGTGCCGCTCGACCTCGTGGATCAGCGCGGCCGGATCGTCGAAGGCCGCGCCACGGATCTTGACGGCCAGGTCGTGGCGCAGGCTCTCGGGTTCGATCGGCTCGTGCAGCCACTCGGCGAGGGCGGCGCGGCCGGGGCCGGCGACGGAGTACTCCTTCTTGTCCGGTCGGCCCTGCTGCGGGACCTCCCGGGCGGCGAGCAGCCCGTTGCCCTCCATACGCCCCAGCACGCGGTAGATCTGCTGGTGGGTGGCGGTCCAGAAGTAGCCGATGGACCGGTCGAACCGGCGGGCCAGCTCATAGCCGGAGCCCGGCTTCTCCAGCAGGGAGACGAGGATCGCGTGGTCGAGCGCCATGCCCCGATCTTTCTATGCAACTCGTTGCATAGACAAGCGGCAGGGTTCAGGTGAGACGCGGCTCACCCGGCTGCCGCTCGACGCCGACCCGCCTTCCGGCCCGCCGCCCACCACCCTCAACTCGTCGCCCGTCGCCCCGCCCACCTACCCGCTCGGCCGCCCGCTCACTCGGCGCCGAGCCGCGCGCCCGTCCAGACGAGCGCCGGCGGGATCTCCCGGAGCCAGGTGTTGAAGCTGTGGCCGCCGCTGTCGAGGATGATCGACGACACGTGCGCGGGTGCCTTCACCTTGCGGACGAACTCCTGCGTCTCACCGTAGTTCGGCTCCCCCCGCAGGGAAGAGGTCACCAGGAACGAGGAGTTCCCCTGCGGCCGGTGGTCCAGGTGCCACAGCAGGTCGGATCGTTTCTCCTCGTCCTTGTTCCCCTTGAACAGATCACCCGAGTCCTTGTCGATCTCGGGCCGGTACTCCGCCGACAGGCCCACGCCGACCGTGTACGCCTCCGGGTGCTGCACCGCCATCTTCAGGGCGCAGTAGCCCCCGGTGGAGTCGCCGATGATGCCCCAGCTCCGCGGCGAGGTGCCCACGCGGTAGGTGCCGGAGACCGCCTTGACGACGTCCGCGCCGAAGAAGGCCTCGCTCTGCGGGCCCCCGGGGACGTCCACGCACTGGGTGTTGGGCGCGGCGATGGTGGGCCGCATCATCACCAGGATCATCGGTTGCATGCGCTTCTGCTTCGCCAGGCTCCACGCCAGCCGCGGGTAGTGCAGCTTCTTGATGAGGTTCTCGGCCATGCCCGGGTAGCCCGTGAGGACGACGGCCGCCGGGAACCTGCGCTGCTCGTCGCTCTTGTCGAAGTACTCCGGCGGCAGGTAGACGTACGCCTCGGCGGCGGCCCGGGACCGCTCGCCGTGGATCGTCACCTTCTCGATCACGCCACCCACCTGCGGGTTCCGGCCGCCGGGCACCTCCGGGGCCTGCCGGCCCAACACCTCCACGGCGGCGCCGCCCGGGGCGGCCGGGGCCTGGTCCTTCGTCCCGGCGAGATCGGCCCAGGAGTCGTAGAGGAGGAAGGTGCGGTTGGCCGCGGCACCGACCGAGGCGAGCACCATCAACTGCACGAGTACGAGCAGCCCGACCCGCCCCAGTACCCACCGGACGCCGGGCCGCGCCAGCCGGGGCCACAGCGCTACCGTGAGGGCGAACAGCAGCGCCGTGCACACCGCGACGCCCGCCATGAGCGTGCCACTCGTCAGACCCATGAATCAGCGAACCTTCTCCACCGTTCCGGTCCGGACGCTCGGGTCCGGAGCGCTACCGGCGGGTAGCGCACCAGACAAGAGGGGCGGATCGGCCCCCGCGTTCCCTCACGGAGGGCGCGGTATCGGGCGAGGGCGTGGTCCGGCACCCGGCGATGTTCGGGAACCCGGGAGCGGTGGTGGGCGTTGGTGCGACCATAGGAAGGTGATCAGCGGGATCCGACTTCCGATGACTTCGAGGGGAGCCGTTCATGAGCACGGCGAAAGACCTGTTCATCATCGCCATGGATCCGCCGCCGGACCGTTCCGTCGGGCAGGGTGACCTCTCGCTCGCCCTCGCCGGCGCCGAGCTGATCGATCTCCTCGACGCACAGGCCGCCGTTCTGGACGGCGACCGCATCGTGCCGAGCGGCCTGCCCGGACTGGACGACGAGCTCCTGGCCGAGGCCTCGTCGGCGCTCACCCGGCAGGCGCCGTACGAGCGGGTCGAGGACTGGCTGTGGCGCCGCGGCCGTGATCTCTCCTCCTCGTACCAGGCCGCCCTGGAGGAAGTCGGTCAGTTGACCCGGGGGCGGCGCGGTCTGCTGCCCTTCGGCACGGATCGCCTGGAAGTGGCCGATACGCCCGCTCACCGCCAGGCGCTGAGCCGCTGGGAGTCGGACGAGCCCGTCCTCGCCTCGCTCGCCGCGGCCGTGGGCGTGGGCGAACCGCGCTCCGACGACGATCCGGGCCCGGACGACGAAGCGGTGACGACCGTACTGGCCGTCGTCGGCGACGCCGTGATGGAACTGGAGGCCGTACGCCAGCGACGGTCCATCGAGAACGCGGCGTTCGCCAACGTGTGGCGCGTCCCGTGAGCCGTAGGGCGCCCGGTCGGCGCCCTCGGGATTCGGGACCAACGGGCGACCGTCGCCTCCTCGTTGCCTCTCGGTGAGTCCGGCCCCTGTCCGGCGCGGGGCCGTCAGCCGGCGTCGAGGACGAGATCGGCGCGGTGCCGGCCCAGGGCGACGAGGCGCGCGTTGAGCTCGTCCGAGCGGGCCACCCACGCGCGCGCGTACGCGGGGTCCTTGCCGTGCCGTACGTGACGCTCGATCAGCCGCTCCAGGCGCAGCTCCTCGGCCGGGGCGAGGTACCAGGCCTCGTCCAGCAGGGGGCGCACCGAGGCCCACTCCCCCGCGTCGTGCAGCAGATAGTTCCCCTCGGTGATCACCAGCGGTACGTCCGGGGGTACGGGGATGCTGCCCGCGATCGGCTCCTCCAGGGAACGGTCGAAGGCGGGCGCGTACACCGTGGGCCCGTGCGGCGCGCGCAGCCGGCGCAGCAGGGAGACGTAGCCCGCCGCGTCGAAGGTGTCCGGGGCGCCCTTGCGGTCGGCGCGCCCCAGCCGGTCCAGTTCGGCCTGGGCGAGGTGGAACCCGTCCATCGGGACCACGACGGCCCGCTCGGGCCCGAGCGCGTCCGCGAGTCGGGCGGCCAGTGTCGACTTGCCGGCGCCCGGGGGCCCGGCGATGCCCAGGACGCGCCGCTCGCCCGGGGTGGCCAGCGCCACCGCCCTTGCCACCGGTTCCGTCGTACTCATCCGCACATCCTGCCCGAGGGGTGCGGCCCGGCGCCCCTCCCCCGGCAGGGAGCGGGGCGCCGGGCCGCCCGGTCAGCAGCGGGGGCAGGCGTCGCGGATCACGCGCCAGGTGAAGGTGGTGGACGCGGTCGCACCGGTGGCGTCCTTGGCGGTGACGGTCACCGTACGGATGCCGCTGCCGCGCAGAAGGCCCGAGATCAGGCCGGTCGAGGAATTGATCGAGGCACCGACCGGCAGGTTGACCGCCGACCAGGTGTAGGGGGCCTTGCCGCCGGTGGCGGTCATGGGCAGGTACGCGGAGTCGTACTGAAGGGACACCTGGTTGCCCGGGTTGACCACGGACGGGGCGGCGGTGGCCACCGTGCGCGTCACCGCGGGGCCGGTCGAGCCGTGCGGCGCGGCGAAGGACGGACCGACCGACGCTGCCAGGACAGCCGCCAGGCCGACGGCCAGCGCCGCCGGTCTGCGCGGGATGCGGGTGCGGGTGCGTGTGCGGGTGCGTGTGCTCAACAGGACCTCCGAACTCGTCGGACGAGGGCGGCGTTTCCGGTACGGATCCCGGAGGCCGTCATCACCCGTTGCGGGTATGCGTGTTCGAGGTGCGTGGCGCGTCGGAATCATAGGCGGGCCCGGCCGTCCCGTCGATGGCGCCGAGGTCGACAGCCCGGGCCTACGATGTCCGCCATGTCCGGTACGGTCGCCGTCCCGCTCGCCCCACCGCCCCGCGCACGACTGCGCTCCGCCGTCCGCCTGGCCGTGTGCGCCGCCGTGCCCTGGTTCCTCTGTCTGTGGTGGGGCACGAGCACGGTTCCCGTGCCGGCCGCCCTGCCGGCCGTCCTGATCCTCCGTGACGACGTGTACGACGCCCCGCGACGGGGGTGGGAGCGGCTCGTGGGCGTCGTCGTCGGCGTGGCGCTGACCACGCTCGTGCTGCACTGGCTGCCGCCGCCCACGGCCTCCTCCGTGGCCTCGCTGTCGGCGGCCGCGTCGGTGTCCTTCCTCGCCGTACTGGCCTGCGGCTGCGCGGGCATGTACCTGATGTACCAGGGCGGCACCCCCAACCAGCAGGTCCTGGTCAGCGCACTGGTGATCTACGCGACCGCTCTCCCGGGCTATGCCCTGGCCCGCCTGGCGGAGAGCGCCGTCGGCATCGCCGCCGTGGTCCTGCTGGGCCCGCTGCTGTGGCCGCCGGACCCGTACCGGTCGGCCGCGACCGGACTCGGCACGTACCGGGGCGAGCTCGACGACCTCCTCGGCGCGGTCGCCGCCCGGCTCGGCGCCGGCGGACCGCCCACCGTCCCGGGGCTCCCCGAGGACGCGGAGCTGTGGCTGCGACCGCGGAGCGGCCTCGCGGCGTTCGAGCGGGCCGCTCGGCGCACCCGGCTCCCCCGGCTGTACCTGCGTACGCCGGCCCGGCCGCCGGACGGGCTGGAGGAGCGGCTGAGGCTCGCCGCCCGAACCGCCCTCACCCTCCAGTACTTCACCGAGGAGCTCCGGGAGCGCGCCCGAACCGACGGCCCCGCCCGGACCGACGGCCCCGCCCGGCCCCCCGGGACCGTGCCGGACCCCGCTCTGCGCGAACTCGCCCCGCTGGTACGGGCCACCGCCCGCGCGCTGGACGCCGCCCTGCGCGGCGCGGACTGCGCCGCGGACCTCGACCGGGCCCGCGAGCTGGACCTCGCCCACCGCGCGGCCCACCCCACCCGGCACGACGCCGTCCTGCGGGCGGGTCTGCACCTGACCCACGAGGCCGTCGCCGCGCACCTGTCGGCCCGCCTCTGAGCACCGTCCGGGGCACCGATAGGCTCGGGCACCGACCGGGGAGATGAAGGATCGATGACGTTGAACGAAGGCCGCCGGGTGAGGCTGGCCGAGGACCTCGCCCTGACCGGTTCGGTCACGGCGGCGGGGGAAGCCGTCGCCGGGTTCCTGGCCCTGGCATCGGGGACCGAGGGCACCGTCGAGCGGGTCGACGAGCACCAGCCGCGGAGCGGCGAGGACGTCCGTGAGTACGAACGCCTGAAGTCGCTCCTCGACTCCTTCGGCCATCAGATGCCCGAGGCCAGCAGGAAGCAGCTCGAGGAGAAGGTCGCCTCCCTGGAACCGGCGTGGACCGCCTTCCAGGAGGAGAAGGTCCGCGTGACGGTCCGCGTCCGCTTCGACAACGGGTTCGTCCTCGACGGCGCGCACGAGGAACTCTTCGACTCCGCCTGAGGCCGGCCCGCCGGAGCGGTCCCGGGCGATCCCGGCGGTCCGGGGCGGTGCGGGGCGGTACCGGGCCGTCTGGCACCCTCACCCGGCGCGCGTTTCACTGGAAGGTGCCCTACCAGCGCGCCCACGCAGGACCGCGCACCCGGGAGGTCCCGTGAACACGTACCTGCCACCCCGCTTCGACCCCGCCCGCGTCCCCCACCTGCTGGGGTCCTTCGCGCCCGTGTCCGAGGAGGTCGACGTCGCGGACCTGGAGGTCACGGGCGAGCTGCCGGACACCCTGGACGGCCTGTACGTGCGCAACGGCCCCAATCCGCGGTTCACGCCGATCGGCTCCTACCTGTACCCCATCGACGGCGACGGCATGCTGCACGGCGTGTGGATCTCCGGCGGGCGGGCCCGCTACCGCAACCGCTTCGTACGCACCCCCGCGCTGCTGGCCGAGGAGCGGGCCGGCCGGGCCCTGTGGGGCGGCGTCGAATCCATGATCATGCCGGATGCCGATCAGGTGGGACCGGAGCTCGCCGGCACCTTCCGGGACATGCCCGACATCAACGTGGTCCGGCACGCCGGCCGGCTGCTGGCCCTCGCCGAGTCGGCCTGTCCCTTCCGGGTCGACGCCGAACTGGCGACGCTCGGCCGCGAGGGCTTCGGCGGGGCCCTGCCCGCGGGCATCACCGCCCACCCCAAGATCGACCCGGTCACGGGCGAGATGGTCGTCTTCTGCTACGGCCTGGAGCCGCCCTACCTGACCTGGTCCGTGATCGACCGCCACGGCGCCGTCAGCCGCGGGCCCACCTCCGTCGACGGGGTGGACGAGCCGATGATGATCCACGACATGGCCCTGACCGGCCGCTACGCCGTCCTCGTCCTCGCCCCGGCCTTCTTCGACCTCGCCGCGGCCATGACGGGCGGCTCCTTCCTGGCCTGGCGCCCCGAGCGCGGCACCCGGGTGGCTCTGATCCCCCGCGACGGCGGACCGGTGCGCTGGGCGGCGGACGAGGCCTTCTGGACGTGGCACACCGTGAACGCGTACGACGACGGCCCGGGCGCGGACGCCCCGGTGGTCCTCGACTACGTGCAGTGGAGCAGGCTCACCGTCGGCGGCCCGGGGGAGGACACCGACCCGGTCAGCGGTGGCCTGGTACGGGCGCGCATCGACCCGGCCGCCGGCAGCATGGTCCGTACCCCGCTGGACGACTCCCGGGTGGAGTTCCCGCGGGTCGACGACCGGCGCATCGGCCGGCGCCACCGGTACGTCGCGCTGGCCACCGACACCGGGCGGACGGACCTGCTGCCGGGCGAGTACGACGCCGTGCGCTGGTACGACAACGAGACCGGCACCTCCCGCGTCTGGTCGGCCGGGAACCTCTCCGTCGGCGAGCCGGTCTTCGCCCCCGAGCCGGGCTCCGCGCCAGGCTCCGAGGAGGGTGGCCACTGGCTGACCTTCGCCACGGACCGCACGGACGGGTCGAGCTGGTTCCTGGTCGTCCCCGCAGAGGATCCCGCGTCGGGCCCGGTGGCCCGCGCCCGTATCCCCGTACGCGTGCCGCTCGGCCTGCACGGCTGCTGGCTGCCGACCGAGGAGTGAACCCGCCCGGCGCGCCCGCCCGGCGCGGCCGTGCCACGCTGTTGGTTGGCCTCGGGAGGAGACAGCCGCGACGAACGGAGCGCGCTGTGAGCAGACCGTTCCACCTCGCACCGATACGGCGCGGCCTGGCCGCCGCCTGCGCCGCCCTGCTGTTCGTCGCCCTCGCCTCGGGGACCGCGACCGGCGCGGACCCGACCCCGACACCGTCCACGGCCACGTCCCCGGCCGCGCCGTCCGCGACCGGCGACACGGGCCTCGGGGGCCTCGACCCGCGCATCACGGCGATCATGCGCAAGCCGGACTACCGCAACGCCCAGTGGGGCCTGCTGCAGACCGACCCGGACGACGGCCGCGTGGTGCACAGCCTCTTCCCCGAGCAGTTCTTCATCCCCGGATCCACCGCCAAACTGCTCAGCGTCTCGGGCCCGTGGCACACCCTCGGCGCCGACCACCGCTTCGTGACCCCGCTCTACGCGGTCGGCGAGCGCGACGGCGCGACGCTGACCGGCGACCTCGACCTCGTCGCCCAGGGCGACCTCACCATGGGCGGCCGGACGCGCCCCGACGGCACGGTCGCCTACACCGACCTCGACCACACCTACGCCAACGACTTCCCCGGCGCGACCCTCACCCCGGAGAACCCGCTCGCCGGGATCGACCAGCTCGCCCGGCAGGTGCGCGACGCCGGCATCACCCGCGTCGACGGGGACGTGATCGTCGACAGCCGGCTGTTCCTCCCCGACCCGGAGCTCGTCCCCACCCCGACGCCGCTGATCATCAACGACAACCTGATCGACCTCATGACCACCCCAGGGGACCGGCCCGGCGCGGCCGCCCGACTGAACTGGCGGCCCAAGGTCGCGCCCTACGAGGTCACCTCGGCGGTGAAGACCGTGGCGGCCGGGAAGCCGACCGCCATCACGGTGACGGCCACCGACGGCGGCACCCGGATCCGGCTGACCGGAACGATCGCGGCGGGCTCCGAACCGCTGCTGCGCACCTCCCCGATCGGCGACCCGGCCGGCTTTGGACGCGTCGCGCTGATCGAGGCCCTCGAACGCGCCGGGGTGCACGTCACCGCCGACCCGTCGGGCGCCAACCCGGTGGGGCGGCTGCCGAGCGACTACGACGGGCGGCCGCGGGTCGCGGCGTACACCTCCCCGCCCTACGCCCAGTACGCCAAGCTGATCCTCAAGGTCAGCCACAACCTGGGCGCCAATCTCGGCATCTGCCTCCTGGCCGTCACGGCGAAGAGCGATCAGTGTCCGGCCGGCTTCCCGGTGCTCGCCGACTTCCTCGACCAGGCCGGCGTGGACCGTGAGCAGGCGCAGCTCATGGACGGCCGGGGCGGCAACCCCGCCGACCGGGCCACCCCGCAGGTGCTGGTGCAGATGCTGGCGTACTGGCAGCGGACCCCGGACGCCCGGCTGTTCCGGGAGGCGCTGCCGATCCTCGGGGTCGACGGTCTGCTGGCCGAGAACTGCCGCGGCTGCCCGGCCCGGGGGAAGGTGTTCGCCAAGACCGGCGCGGCCGTCGGCGGTGACGCCCTCAACGACCGGCTGGCCGTCGGCGCGATCACCATCGCGGGCTACCTGGACAAGGGCGGCGGCCGCTTCGACACCTTCTACGCGGGCGTCAACGGCGCCTCCACACCGGGCGCCGACCCCACCGAGGTACTGACCATCGCCAACGACCTCGCGATGATCGCCGCCTACCTCCAGGAGTCGTCCGCGCCCTGACCGGTCGCCGCCGTGGCTCCAACTCACCTGCGGACAGCGGACGTTCCCGAACCAGGACCCTGCCCTATGCTGGGCCGATGTCGATCAAGCAGGTACAGGTCACCTTCGACTGCGCGGAACCCGAGCGCGTCGCCCGCTTCTGGCGCGCGGTGCTGGGGCACGAGGTGCCGCCGCCACCGGAGGGTTTCGCCACGTGGGACGATTTCGATCGCGCGCAGCCGCCCGGGTACCAGGGGCCTGCGTTCGCGTCCATCGATCCCTCGGACGGGGGCCCGCGCCTGTTCTTCCAGCGCGTTCCCGAAGGCAAGGTCGTCAAGAACCGGGTCCACCTGGACGTGCGGGTCGGTACGGGCCTCGTGGGTGCGGAGCGGCTGGCCGCGCTGGAGGCCGAATGCGCCCGGCTGGTCCCGCTCGGCGCGGTCCGCGGGCAACTGCTGCTCGCCGACGGGGTCGACGAGTCGTGCCTCGGGATGCAGGACGTCGAGGGCAACGAGTTCTGTCTCGACTGACGGAAGCCCAGGCCGACGCCGCCGGGGCCCCACCGAAAGGGGCCCCGGCCGGCGATCCGAAGGAAGCCTAGTGCTGTGGCCGGAAAGGTTTGCCGGGTCGCGGTGTCCGGTGCGGTGCATCGCAAGGCGGAGGGCCGCGGGCCGTACCGGACGTACTTCCGTGGTCCGACGACGCGGCGAGGTGCCGTACCGGGCGCCGTGACCCGGTGGACCTTTCGGTCACAACACTAGGCGAGGTCGAACCGGTCGAGGTTCATCACCTTGTCCCAGGCGGAGACGAAGTCACGGACGAACTTCTCTCCCGCGTCCTGCGACGCGTACACCTCCGAGAGCGCCCGGAGCTGGGCGTGCGAACCGAAGACGAGGTCCACCGCGGTCGCCGTCCACCGGACCTGGCCCGTGGCGTGGTCGCGGCCCTCGAACACGTTCTCCGCCGACTCCGACGCCTTCCACCGCGTGCCCATGTCGAGCAGGTTCACGAAGAAGTCGTTGGTCAGCGCCTCGGGCCGATCCGTGAACACCCCGTGCCGGGACTGCCGGAAGCCGGTGTTCATCGCCCGCATCCCGCCGACCAGCACCGTCATCTCGGGGGCGGTCAGGTTGAGCAGATTGGCGCGATCCAGCAGCAGCGTCTCCGGCGACAGCTTCTCGCCCGCCCGCAGATAGTTGCGGAAGCCGTCCGCCTTGGGTTCGAGGACGGCGAAGGACTCCACGTCCGTCTGCTCCTGCGAGGCGTCCGTACGGCCCGGCGCGAACGGCACCTCGATGTCGTACCCGGCGTTCCTCGCGCCCTGTTCGACGGCCGCGCAGCCGCCCAGCACGATCAGATCGGCGAGCGAGACCTTCTTCCCGCCGCTTTGGGCGCCGTCGAAGTCCCGCTGGATTCCCTCGAGGGTCCGGACCACCTCGGCCACCTCGGGCAGGTCGTTGGCCTCCCAGTCCTTCTGCGGCGCGAGCCGGATCCGGGCTCCGTTGGCCCCGCCCCGCATGTCCGTGCCGCGGAAGCTCGACGCCGCCGCCCACGCCGCCGTGACCAGCTGCGGGAGGGACAGCCCCGAGTCGAGGATCGTGCGCTTGAGAGCGGCGACGTCCTCGGGACCGACCAGCTCGTGATCGACCGCGGGTACGGGGTCCTGCCACAGCTGAGGTTCGGGCACCCACGGGCCGAGGTAGCGCGAGATCGGGCCCATGTCGCGGTGCAGCAGCTTGTACCAGGCCTTGGCGAACGCCTCGGCGAGCTTGTCCGGGTTCTCGTGGAAGCTCTTCGCGATCGGTGCGTAGACCGGGTCCATCCGCAGCGCGAGGTCCGTCGTCAGCATCATCGGCGCGTGCTTCTTCGCCGGGTCATGGGCGTCCGGCACCGTGCCCTGGGCCGCGGGGTCCTTGGGAGTCCACTGCTGCGCACCGGCCGGGCTCGTGGTCAGCTCCCACTCGTACCCGAACAGGTTGTCCAGGTATCCGTTGTCCCACTTCGTCGGTTGGGAGGTCCACGCGCCCTCCAGACCGCTGGTGAGCGAGTCGACGCCACTGCCGCTGCCGTAGGTGTTCTTCCAGCCGAGGCCCTGCTGCTCGATCGGGCAGCCTTCCGGCTCGGGTCCGATGTAGTCGGCGCCGACCGCCCCGTGGCACTTGCCGAAGGTGTGGCCGCCGATGATGAGGGCGGCCGTCTCCTCGTCGTTCATGGCCATGCGCGCGAACGTCTCGCGGATGTCGCGGGCGGCGGCGAGCGGGTTCGGGTCTCCGTTGGGGCCTTCCGGGTTCACATAGATCAGCCCCATCTGCACGGCGCCGAACGGGCCGGAGAGCTCCCGGTCGCCGCTGTAGCGCTCGTCCCCGAGCCACGTGTCCTCGGGACCCCAGAAAACCTCCTCGGGTTCCCAGATGTCCTCACGCCCGAAAGCGAATCCGAACGTCTTGAAACCCATGGATTCCATCGCGCAGTTACCGGCGAACACCAGCAGGTCGGCCCATGAGACCTTCCGACCGTATTTCTGCTTGACCGGCCAGAGCAGACGGCGGGCCTTGTCGAGGCTCGCATTGTCCGGCCAACTGTTGAGCGGGGCGAACCGCTGGGCACCGGCACCGCCGCCGCCCCGGCCGTCGGCGATGCGGTACGTTCCCGCGGAATGCCAGCTCATCCGGATGAAGAGCGGTCCGTAGTGGCCGTAGTCCGCGGGCCACCAGTCCTGCGAGGCCGTCATCGCCTCGAAGACGTCCCGCTTCAGGGCGTCGAGGTCCAGGGTCGCGAACTCTTTCGCGTAGTCGAAATCGTCGCCCATGGGATCGGCCAAGGGCGAATTCTGGTGCAGAACCTGAAGGTCCAGCTGGTTCGGCCACCAGTCCCGATTCGACCTGGGGCGAGTCGGCGCGGGGGTCGGGGCAGGGATTACTGGGTTCTCGCTGTCGCTGCCGGACACGTCCGTCCTTCTTCCTGTGTCGATGTTTCCATCTGCTGGCTGCTTGCGTCGGCGCGTCCGTATGGTCGCGCACCGAAGGGCCCGCCGCGGAGAGAACACGCAGGGCGTGGGCGGGTGGAAAACACACGGAATTCGAATCGAGGTCCCGGCCCGGCGGATCGGCTTCCCGCCGGGCCCGGTTCGATATCGCTAACGTTCTGTTGTCCCGCCGAACCGAAAAGGTGAGCCGATATGAGTGACCTGCTGGAGCGGCTTCGGGGGCGCGGCTGGCGGATGACGTCCCAGCGGCGCGTCGTGGCGGAGGTGCTCGACGGCGACCACGTGCACCTCACTGCCGACGAGGTGCACGCCCGCGCGGCGCTGCTGCTGCCCGAGATCGCCCGGGCGACGGTCTACAACACCCTGGGCGAGCTGGTCGCGATCGGTGAGGTGGCGGAGGTCTCCGTACAGGGCCGGGTCAAGCGCTTCGACCCCAACGCGCACCATCCGCACCAGCACTTGGTGTGCACGCGCTGCGGCACCATCCGCGACGTCCACGCGACGGGCCTGCCGGCCGACCTGCCGCCCGAGGAGCGGTTCGGCTTCACCGTGTCCGCGGTCGAGGTCACCTACCGCGGGCTGTGCCCCGCGTGCGCCGCCGGGGCGGGACGCACACGCTCGTGACCGTACTCATCCGGGGCCCGCGCCCCGGGCCCGGTACGCGCCGGGGGTGATGCCCTCCCACCGGGTGAACGCACGGACCAGGGCCGTCGCCCCGCTCAGGCCGACGAGCGGGCCGATCCGGTCGAGCGGCAGGTCCGTGGTCTCCAGCAGCCGGCGGGCCCGGCGATGCCGGGCGGCATCGAGGAGGGCCCGCCACGAGGTGCCCTCCTCCTGGAGGGCCCGGCGCAGGGTGCGGGGGCTGAGGTGGACACCCCGGCAGGCGTCGGCGGGGCCGGTGCCGTCGAGCGGCGCGTGGTCCAGCCACTGCCGGACGCGCTCCGCGAGCGTCACGGAGGTCGACAGCTCGCGCAGCAGCCGGTCGGCGTAGGCGCGGTGCAGGGCGCCGAGTTCCGGGTCGTGCGGGGCTCGCGGCAGGTCGAGGTCGCGGTTGGCGACGGTGAGCGCGTTCTCGGCGGCGTCGAAGGTCACGGGGCAGCCGAGGATCCGGGCGTACGGCTCGGCGGAGCCGGTACGGGCGTGCGTGAAGGACACCGACAGCGGCGCCCAGTCGTCCCCGGCGATCCAGCGGGCGGCCCGCACCATGCCGGTGACGACGGCCTCCACCTGCTGGGGACGCATGGTGGCCGGGTCGACGGTCGGCCGGTACCGGATCCGGGTGCCTTCGCCGCCGCGTGCCAGGGAGACCGTGCCGGCCTGGCTGACCAGCGGGTGGTAGCGGACGGCCGCCTCGGCGGCCTCCGCGAGACTCGCGCAGGTCAGCACCACGTGGCCGAGGACGTGGAGACTGCCCGGCTTGATCCCGTCCCCGACGCGGAGCCCCGCGTGCGGATCGCCGCCCCCGGCGCCGATCACCATGTCCCAGAGGGCACGCACCTGCGTGAAGGGCAGCCGGTCCCCGGGCGGGGCCCAGACGCCGGACCCGGCCGTGCCGTCGGCGCCGTCCCCGGTGGCGTTCAGGACGGCGCGCGCGTAGGACGCGGCGACGGTGGACGGCTCGAAGCCGGCCGGCGCGAAGCTGGGCATGGCGGTCAGTCAATGCCGGGGCGCGGCCCGTCGTCAACCGGAGGTGGGGCCCGGGAGTCAACGAGGTGGCCGCCAGGGTCGATGACCGGGCCCGGCGACGCGCCTAGGGTCGGGCTGCCCGTTGCGGCAGGCGGTCCGCCGCCCTGCCGGCCCGTGGTCCGTTCGCCGCGTGCGCACCCGAAGGAGCACCTTGTGATCGTCTTCCTGCTGCCCTCGTCCGGCTACGATCCGACCGAGGCGGCCGTGCCCTGGGCCGCGTTGCGGGACGCCGGGTACGACGTACGGTTCGCGACGCCCGACGGGCGGGTCGCGCTCGCCGACCGCCGGCTGACCGACATCGGCTTCTCCTGGCTCTCCCCGTGGCTGATGACCCGACGTGCCGAACTGGCCGCCTACCGGGAGCTGACCAAGGACCCCTGCTTCCGCGCCCCGCTGTCCTACACCGAGGTCGATCCGGCGCAGCTGACGGGGCTGTTCGTCCCCGGCGGGCACGCCCAGGGGATGCGGACGCTCCTGGAGGACACGGCCGCGCAGCGGTTGTTCGCGCGGGTCTTCCTGTTGGGGCTGCCGGTGGGCGCGGTGTGCCACGGTGTGCTGCTGGCCGCCCGGGCGAAGGACCCCACGACCGGCCGGTCGGTGCTCCACGGGCGAAGGACCACGGCCCTGACCTCGCTGCTGGAGCTGACCGCCTGGAACCTGACCCGGCTGTGGCTGGGCCGCTACTACCGGATCTACCCGGCGACCGTCCAGGCGGAGGTCACCGCCGCCCTCGCCGACCCGACCCATTTCCTGACCGGCCCGTCGCTGCCGGTCCGGGACACGGCGACGCGCCCCGACCGCGGTTTCACGGTGCGGGACGGCAACTACGTCTCCGCCCGCTGGCCGGGCGACTGCCACCGCCTCGCGGCGGACTACCTCGCGCTGGTCCGCTCGCACCGGGGCAGCCCCGCCCGGTCCACCACGGAGAGCGGCGCCTGACATGCCCTTCGCCGTCGGCCGGCCACCGGGTCGCTGACCGGTGTCCTAGGACTGCGCCCAGGTGTGCAGCAGGGCTTCTCGCGCGCGTGGCTCGGGTGTGCCCTCCGTGGCGTGCTCCCGGCCCCACTCCTCGAGGGTCAGCGGGTTCCTGCTTCCTCCCACGAAGCCGTCGAGCAGGTCCTGGGAGAGCCGTGACTCCTCGGCGGTGTAACCTCCGGCCGCGGCCGCGTGGACGGTCACCTCCTGCGTGCCCTCTTCCGTCTCCAGCCGAAGCCTCATCTCGGGCGGCCCCTCGCCGAGGTTCTCCGCTCCGATCGCGGCCGAGACCATGGACCCGAGGATCTTCGCCGCGCGGCCCACCGGGTTGTGCTTGGGCGCGTCCTCGACCACCGCGGAACGCAGCTCCGACCATGTCCACGTCCGGGGGCTGTCGGGGTCCGTGGCTTCCACGCCCTCGCCGGTCAGGCGCACGCCGATCCCGAGGGTGTTCGGCGGGGAGCCCACGTACACCGCGTCCGAGGTGACCCAGAACAGTCCGACCATGGCTGCCACGTGCCACTCCCTCGCTCTCGCCCCCCGGTACAACCCATCCATACCGCCCGCCGGGAACGGACGGCCGCCGACACACCGAATGCCCGGCGTGCCGGGCGTGCCGGGCGTGCCGGGCGTGCCGGGCGTGCCGGGCGTGCCGGGCGTGCCGGGCGTGCCGGGCGTGCCGGGCGCGGGCGTAATTCGATGGGATCCGATGGCCCGGTCTGCGAGCATCCTCGGATGGGTGCATGGGACGCGGTGGCCGGCAGGGTCGCCGACGGAGCCACCGTGGAGTTCCGGCCGACCGGTTCCTCGATGGTCCCGTTGATACGCAGTCGTCAGCGGGTGGTGGTCGCCCCGGTCGACCCGACGAAGCTGAAGACCGGGGACATCGTCCTGGCCCGTGTCGCCGGGACGGTGTACCTCCATCTGGTGTCGGCCGTGGACCCGGCGAGGAAGCGGGTCCAGATCAGCAACAACCGGGGCCGGGTGAACGGCTGGACCGGCCACGACCGGGTCTTCGGCATCTGCACGACGGTCGACGGGGTCCCCCGGGTGGGCGCCGCGGACAAGACGCGTGCGGCGTAAGGGCGCGTGGTGGCGCACCGCGTGAAGCTTTCGGTCACCATCCACCGGGCGCGGCTCGGCCCGGTGGAGTTCAAGGTCATCCGACCGGCCCGACCGCCGGTCCGCGCCGTACTCGTCGACCGTGACCGCTACTTGAACACGTTCCTCGACCAGGATGCCGCGCAACTGATCGGCGGCCTGTGGACGGTCGCCGCCTCGTCACCGCGCGAGCCGGCTGCCCGGCGTCACGATCGAGACCGACCTGCACTGCGCGTCGGGCTCGACCTCCACGGACCACGAGTTCCTCGGGGTCGCGGCGCAGACCGTCCTGGAGCCGGCGCCCCCCGGCCGCTGCGGTCACGCAAGTGAAGGCGTGGGAGGAGTACGGCTACAGCGCCAACCTCCGCCTCCGCGACTTCTCTTCGGACCGGACCCTGCCGGCCACCCACCACAACGGCGAGCCGCTGACCGTCGAACACGGCTTTCCGCTGCGCCTGGTCGTCCCGCACCTCTACGGCTACAAGGGGGCCCCAAGTGGCTGCGCGCGATCGAGTACATGACCGCCGACAGCTGCGGCTTCCGGAAGGAGCGCGGCTACCACGACATCGGCGACCCCTGGAAGGAGCAGCTCCAGTCCTACCAGGAGGAGTAGTCCGGGCCCCGGCGGCGTCCGTGAGCGCTGGCCGCCGGCCACAGGCCTCGGCCGCCGACTGTCGGCCGTTAGGGTGAAACCTGACCCTCCGTGAAGAAAGGCCCTGCGGCTCACTGTGACCGAATCACGCACGCACACCCTGTTCTCCTTCGGCACGCTGAGGGACGAGCGCGTCCAGACCGCTCTCTTCGGCAGAGCCGTCCCCACCTCCCCGGCATCGCTGGCCGGTTACACCACCCGGCCCCTGAAGATCACCGATCCGGCCGTGATCGCCGCCAGCGGGCTCGACGTGCACCTGATCCTGGAGCGCAGGCTCGGCGCCTCGGTCGAGGGCGCCCTCCTGCACCTCACCGACCAGGAGCTCGCCGCGGCCGACGCCTACGAGGTCGACGACTACACCCGCCGGCGGGTGGTCCTGTCCTCCGGGGCGACCACCTGGGCCTACCTGGACGCCAAGCCGCTGCGCCCGGCCGAGCGCATCGTCGTCGTGGGCGACAGCATCGCCTACGGGCGCTGCGACCCACGGGGCGGCTGGGCGGGCCACCTGGCGGCCGCCCACATCGCCGGGAACGAGGCCGAACGCCGGCTCTTCAACCTGGCGGTCCCCGGCAGCACCCTCGCCGACGTCGGCGAGCAGACGCCGGCGCTGCTGGCGGCTCGCCGGCCCGACACCCTCCTGGTCGCCGCCGGCATCAACGACTCGGCCGTACCGGCCGCCCGTACGGAGGCGGACGCGGGCTCAAACTCCGCCTCCGCCTCCGGCTCCGACGGGGCCGCCGATCTCGCGCGGCTCGCCGGCAGCCTCGACACCCTGGCCGCGACCGCTCTCGGCCACAACGCCCGGCTCGTCGTCGCCGGACCGTCCTGGCTAGACGAGGACCGGACCCGCGACTACGAGGGCCTGTGCTTCACCCGGGCCCGCGCACTGGCCCTGCGCGCCTTCGTCCGGGCCTGGTGCGAGGCGAACCACATCGACTTCCTCGATCTGTGGGAGCCGCTGCGGGAGCGGACCGAACTGCTCGTCGACGGCCTGCACCCCACCGCCGAAGGGCACCGGGCGCTCTACGAGCACCTCGACGCGCACGGCCGCTGACCACCTCACCGCCCGTGGTGATCTTGACGAAGCCGCTTGTAACCCCCGGGGGGCACCGCCCGTCACCTGCGCGCAACAGGGACTTCCTACGTTGGACCGCAACGGGACCGACCCGCACACGGCCGCGGCGGCCCGCAGCGGTACGGGGAGGCCGAAGGCACGAGGAGGTCTGCTGTGGCGGAGGCGGAGGCGAAGGCCGCGACCGGGCAGCGGGTGCGTACGGTCTGCTCGTACTGCGGTGTCGGCTGCGGGATCGTCGTGGACATCACCACGGGCGGCGACGGTCGCCGTACGGTGGCCAAGGTCGCCGGTGACAAGCGGCACCCGGCGAACGCCGGACGCCTGTGCACCAAGGGCGCCACGCACGCCGACATGCTGGCCGCGCCCGGCCGGCTGACCACCGCGCTGGTCCGCGCCGAGCGGGGCGCCGGTCCCGCGCCCGCCCCGGTGGAAGCGGCCGTCACCGAGGCGGCCGTGCGCCTGAGGGAGATCCTCGACGCGCACGGCCCCGACGCGCTGGCGCTCTACGTCTCCGGTCAGATGTCCCTGGAGGCCCAGTACCTGGCGAACAAGCTGGCCAAGGGCTTCCTGCGGACGAACCAGATCGAATCCAATTCCCGGCTCTGCATGGCGAGCGCCGGCACCGGCTACAAGCTCTCGCTCGGTGCCGACGGGCCGCCCGGCTCGTACGAGGACTTCGAGCGGGCGGACGCCTTCTTCGTCATCGGCGCCAACATGGCCGACTGCCACCCCATCCTCTTCCTGCGGATGATGGACCGGATCAAGGCCTCCGGCGCCAAACTCATCGTGGTCGATCCCCGGCGCAACGCCACCGCCGACAAGGCCGACCTGTTCCTGCAGATCAGGCCGGGCACCGACCTGGCCCTCCTCAACGGCCTGCTGCACCTCCTGGTCGAGGGCGGCCGGACCGACCCCGCCTTCATCGCGGAGCACACCGAGGGCTGGCAGGACATGCCCGCCTTCCTGGAGGACTACGCGCCCGACCGGGTGGCCCGGATCACCGGCATACCGGAGGCCGACATCCGGCTGGCGGCCCGCTGGATCGGCGAGGCGGGCGAGTGGATGAGCTGCTGGACCATGGGCCTCAACCAGTCCACCCACGGCACCTGGAACACGAACGCCCTGGTCAACCTGCACCTCGCCACCGGCGCCATCTGCCGCCCGGGCAGCGGCCCCTTCTCCCTCACCGGGCAGCCCAACGCGATGGGCGGCCGGGAGATGGGGTACATGGGGCCGGGGCTGCCCGGCCAGCGCTCGGTCCTGGTGGATGCGGACCGCCGCTACGTCGAGGAGCTGTGGGGCGTGCCGGCGGGCAGCCTGCGCACCGACGTCGGCCGCGGCACCGTCGAGATGTTCGAGAAGATGGCCGCCGGTGAGATCAAGGCGTGCTGGATCATCTGCACCAACCCGGTCGCCTCCGTCGCCAACCGCAGCACCGTGATCAAGGCCCTGGAGACCGCCGAACTCGTCATCACGCAGGACGTGTTCGCGGAGACCGAGACCAACGCCTACGCCGACATCGCGCTCCCCGCGACACTGTGGGCCGAGGCGGACGGCGTGATGATCAACTCGGAGCGCAACCTCACCCTGGTGCAGGGGGCCGCCGACCCGCCCGGTGAGGCCCTGCCCGACTGGCAGCTGATCGCCCGGGTCGCCTGCGCGATGGGGTTCGCCGAGGCGTTCACGTACACGTGCGCCGAGGAGGTCTTCGAGGAACTCCGGCAGGCCTGGAACCCGAAGACGGGCTGGGACCTGCGCGGGGTCACGTACGAGCGGCTGCGCTCGGGCCCGGTGCAGTGGCCGGCCGCCCCGGGCGGGCCGGACCGCAACCCGGTCCGCTACCTCAACGACGGGGTCAGCCAGACCCTGGCCGAGCACCCGGACGGCGATCGCCCCCGGCTCGTCTTCCCGACGGCGACGGGACGCGCCGTCTTCTTCGCCCGCCCGCACCTGCCGGACGGCGAACTCCCCGACGAAGACTATCCGTTCGTGCTCAACACCGGCCGTCTGCAGCACCAGTGGCACACCCTGACCAAGACCGGAAAGGTCGCCAAGCTGGGCAAACTCAATCCCGGACCGTTCGTGGAGATCCACCCGCAGGACGCGGCCGCGCTCGGCATCGAGGAGGGGGACGGGGTGGAGGTGGCCTCCCGGCGCGGGCGGGCCGTGCTGCCGGCCGTCGTCACCGACCGGGTCCGGCCCGGGAACTGCTTCGCCCCCTTCCACTGGAACGACCTGTTCGGCGAGTACCTCAGCGTCAACGCCGTCACCGACGACGCCGTCGACCCGATCTCCTTCCAGCCCGGATTCAAGATGTGCGCGGTGACCTTGACCAAGACCCGGGCCCCGCTCCCCGTGGCGGCCTCGACCGCC